>NZ_JAWJYP010000027.1:0-46137 GCF_033063275.1 Nitrosomonas sp. Is37
AAGAAATTACGAAAGTATGATTGCCATGGCATGTGGATATCTGTGGCTACCTATGTGAAATGTCAACAGACCCTAGGCAACCACCTGAAATTTTCCAGTCAAGCAAAGGTTCGCTCTACGATCAAAAGCCAGCACTAACCGACTTATTCCATTTCCAAATCAAACATGACGCAAGAGCGAGCCGCAGACAGTATAAACAATACGGCAAGAAGAAACTGACCAAGTCAGGTTTGATTTAGAAATGAAGTAACAAAAAAAACAGACCGCGATCTAGAAATATCAAGATCGCGGTCTGCATATCTTCAGAAAATAAGCCCCGCTTTATATGACATTAAGTGGGGTGCCAATTATTTAATTTAATTGACTCTCATAATTTGCGATAACAGAAAGTATCGTTTCTCTCGCACCAATTGCTTTATCAATACCCTTCTGCTTACTAGCTTCTTTTAAATCCTGCAGCGCGTTTTCCATTTTTACACGGTCTAACGAGCCTAAACGCAATTGCAGATCTGGAAGAAATATATTGGCATACAGAGATAATCTTTCGACTGCCAGCATAGCTTGATTTCTGTCAGTCTCAAATGCCGATTCAATCTCTTTTAAGCTATTTTTAACTTGACCAATTGTTCCTTTGCTTATTTCGCTTACGATTTCATTTGCGACCACATTTGCTAAATCTCCGGTCAATTGGGTTTTGATGCGATTACTACCAGCTGGATTGGTTGGTGAGATGAATCCTTCAACAATACGATAAAAGAATTCGCCCTCAATCTGTTTTTCCCTTGCTTCATCGATCTCTCTGTCTCTGTTTGAAATAATTCCTTCTACTTCGCGCAAAACACCAATCAAGAAACTTCTGGCAAGTGGCATGATGATATTTTCACGTGCGAGTGCAAGATTTGTTTTATCATCTGCGCTTTTTTTACTCAGTGCTTCTTTACCACGAGTAAATGCCCATGTTATTTGATCATCTAGATCAGGGTTGCTGCCAGATTCGATGGACTGTTTATCTGCTGTAAGTACCTTGTTTTCTTTGCCTGCCGTACTAATAATTGCGAGATAGGCAGCATAAGCCCGATCCCACTCAAGTTCCAGCTCGTCAGTTGACAGATTATCAAAAGCGTCCACTGCTAACGTTATCCGGTTATAGACAGCCAGTGCGAAAACGCGTTGTAAAGTTTTATCAATGGCTTGGGCAGCTAATGCAGTATGATTACCACTTCTGATAAATTCTATAGCGGTTAATATATCGTTATTCATCGATAATCCATAGATATCGTCAACCAATTGCGTTAGCTGCTGTAAATCTCCTTCATATTCTGCAGCAATTGCATCGGCGCTCATGGGAGTCTGGTTACGCAATTCACTGATAGCTTTAAAGGATGAAACTGCACCATCAACGATTAAGCTTGTATCGTTTGTTTTATTATATTTAGTAAGCTTAAGTTGGTTTTCATAGCTGGCAAGAATCGTTGAAATGGCTTGACGCGCTTCTGCTGATTTAGGCTCACTGTTTTCACTGCTGGCACTTAGCAGATTATTTAAAGCATTCTCGAAATTGCTACGTACATCTGCGCCTAGGCGTAGCTCTAGATCCGGCAGAAGGATATTAGCAAAATAAAGCGCTCCTGCAGCTTCTGCCATCGCATGAGCGCGATCTTTGCCAATATTGTCTTCTTGGCCTTTCATTTCAGCTTTTACTCGTCCAATAAATCCTTTGTTTAATTCACTCACTATTTCATCTGCTGTAATTTCTGAAGGATTACCTGTCAGCTGGCTTTTTATGAGCAAGTTACCTACTGGATTATCTCTCGCGACAAGTGATTCAAAAATACGATAGAAAATTTCGCCTTCTTTCTGTTCTATGGCTGTAGTTTCCGGATCACTATCCCTGTTCTTAAGAACACCCGCCACTTCACGTAAAACCCCATTGTAATATGCACGGGTTAATGACATTCTGGTCGCGTAGCGCTCAATGCCAAAGTTAGCAAAATCTTCGGCTGGATTATTTTTATTTAATGTATTCCTAATCCGGTCAAAGGATTCATTTATTACAATGTCTAATCCTGAATTGGTGCCTTCCACTAAAGACTGTCTATCAGCAGTAAGAATTTGATTGGCTCTTTGAGCAGCTCCAATAATAGCTTGAAACGATGCCACTGCTTCATCCAATATTTGATTTAATGCTTCAGTCGTTGCAGTTTCAAATTGATCTCGTATTGCAGCAATACGATTAAAAATTACTTGATAAAAAACACGCTGCAAAGTCTTATCGATCACCTGACCTGCTAGTTTTTGTTCATTTTGTTGATTGTTCTTTTTGATATCATCAATTGCAGCCAAAATATCGCTATTCAGACTTAATTTGTTGGCAGTATCAACTTCCTGCACAAGAGTCTGTAACGCACCGGCATAAGCACTTGCAATGGCATCTGCATTAATGGGTGTTTCTTTTCGTAATGTACCAATAGTCTTGAAAGCAGAAACAGCCGTTGCAATAGCCTCTTTGTTAGAGGTTGTTGCGGCATGCGCTGTTGCGCTCTCAATATCTAGCACAATAGCACTTCCATATAGAATCAAGAAACTGCTTAAGATGATTATAAATCTTGAAAAAAGCTTCATATAAAAAACCTCCCTTTTTTGAAAAAAAATAAAAACATTAATAATGGTACAAATGATAATTATTATTATTTGATCTATTAAATATCTCTTTAAGTTTGTATTCTCCTTAGAAATAATAACAATTGCTACAGAATTGTTGCAGTTATCGAATTAAAAATTAGCTATAAGAGATGCACGAACTGCAATAGGGGAACCCGGCAGAATATTATTGTTATTTTGAACTGATGCAAAATAATTTACATCGAATAAATTTTCTATATTGAGTTGCGCACGTACTTTTTTACTTAGTTGACCAAATAATGCCGCATCGACGCGTGTAAAATCCGGGATGACGACTGTGTTATCAGTTGAAGCAAACAGGCTGCTACGATAAATTACGCCTACTGCTGCACCGAATTTAGGAATGAAATCGTATCGGCTCCAAATTGAAAAAGTATTGCGTGGGAGCTCGGCAACCACGTTTCCTTTTGGTGCTCCGACCTGCGAACTGGTAATTTCTCCAACTTGATAAGCATAACCGCCCATCACACTCCAGTTTTGAGTTAGTTGACCATTTATACCTACTTCGACCCCTTCAGTGCGTTGTCCTTTGGTTAAAAAAGATCGAGATGAGTCATTGGGATCTACCGTGATGACATTGGTTCGATCTACTCGAAACGCTGCGGCAGTCAATGATAGGTCAGGGCGAATATCCCATTTGAAACCCACTTCCAAATTCGTAAATTTTTCGGGCTTGAGTACATCAGTGGTAACGGTCAATGAGGTTAATTGCTCTCCTGCTCGTGGCACGAACGCTTGACTAAAGCTCGTATAAATTGAAAGCGGTTCGATCGGCTTGAAAATTAAACCAATACGTGGTGATAACAAGCCATCCTTGGTTGTCAGATGAGCTTGTTCAGCATTTCTTTGCTGGAAATCTACTTCAAAGAGATCATACCGCACGCCGGCAACAGCTTGTAGCTGAGGTAAGAATTCAATTTGATCTTGAAAATAAAACGATGTGATATTAACTTTGCTGTGATTATTCGCATCACCCTCTGTGTTAATAAATGTAATGGGTACATTCGTAATAGGATTACTGAGAGGAACGCGGAAGCTGGCTCCTCTAGAAGAAAGATCATTATTAAAAAATCCGGTTTCCCGCCTGTTATCAGTTATCTGTTGGCCAATTTCTATGCCGGCTAGGAGTGTGTGTGCGATAGGTCCTGTTTCAAGTGAATACAGCAAATTTGTTTGATTAAAAATATTCTGACGGTCAGTTGCATTATTATAGGCGCCAAGCGGTACCCGTCCTGCAAAAGCGGGGCCGGCAGCAAATACATTTTCGTAAAACTTATCGAATTGAGCATAATTGGTTTGATTGCGCAGGATTAATCCGAAGTCGAATTTATGTTCAATCAAGGAGTTAAATGCTAACACTTCGATATTGGAATGGCTTCGGTTTGGATCTCCAAAAAATTGTGATCTTTTAACATCTACCGGACGATCCCTAAAAGAAGGAATCCCACGATCAGCGGTACGATCGTCATGGTATCGTTCCATGTTTAAAACGACTTTAGTGCGATTAGTAGGTTTGATGGTTACTGTGGGGGAAATGCCGAGCCGATTCGATTCTACTCCGTCTCGAAAACTTCCTGCATTTTCAAATACACCATTCACTCGTAAAGCAACTTGATCATGAATTGGCTGGTTGATGTCGGCGGTTAATCTTTTTAGATCAAAAGAGCCTCCCTGGAAAGAGAATTCACGAATGGGATTCCAGCCTGCCTGCTTTGTTACGCGGTTAAGGACTCCGCCAGAGCCACCGCGCCCAAAAATCATTCCATTCGCTCCTTTCAGTACTTCAATTCGTTCGATGTTATAGAGATCACGAAGATATTGAGCATCATCACGCATACCATCGACAAAAAAATCGCCCGTTGAACGATTGCCCCGAAATACCAAGGCATCGCGATTTCCCTCACCTTCCGATATACCGACACCCGGTACATAACGCACAGCATCGCTTATACTTCGTATTGATTGATCTTTAATCACACCTTCTGTAACGACGGAAATTGATTGAGGCACATCACGTAACAGGGTGTTAGTCTTGGTTGCTGTGATGCTGCTGGTAGCCAGATAGCGACTTGTCTCGGGGTCAGCTGTTATCTGTATCGAAGGCAGGGTAGTGACAACTGGACTGAGAGCAGACTCGGTAGATAATTTAATGAGTGTAAACCCATCGGCATGCGATACTGGCTGCAATTCAGTACCACTGAGTAATCGATCTAATGCGGTGTGGATCTCATAACTACCCACTAATCCCTGTGTTGTTTTACCCTGTATAACAGCATCATCAAAAAAAATTTTTACTCCCGATTGATTTGAAAATTGGGTGAGTGCGTTTTCCAGAGAACCGGCGGGAATATTGTAAGATCGTGTGGTAGATTTTGTAATTTCTGGCGATTCGGCAAAAACAATGTCTGGTAAGAAAGTAATGGTAAATATTGAAAAGAATAAGATCGCATATATAAAAAAGCGATTAAATCGTATGCTCTTATATCTGGTTCGTGCTAGGAATAAAATATCTATCCATTCCAGTTGAACAATAAAAGTTTTAAAACTTGGGGTATATATCATTGTTTCTAATACGATTAATCAAAATAAAATCAAAGATCGAGTTGCAGAAGAAGAAGGGAGGGAATATTCGATAAGGGCTTGATCATGTCATGCCACTGGTAGTTTAATACCAGCGACAGACAAAAATTTACATTTGGCTTTGTAACCAGTTCTGAATACCAACCTTTTGCATAACATCTAATTGTGTTTCCAACCAATCGATATGTTCTTCTGGATCTTCAAGAATATGTTCAAAAATTTCTCGCGAAACATAATCATGAGTTGTTTCACAGGCAGCAATCGCACCAGGAATAAGATACGCTCAATAAGTTTGTCAGCGTGTTTCATTTCCTCGATAGATTCATTATATTCATGCTCGCTGAGTTTGTTAAATCCCCACTCTTTATACATCCGGGCATGGAGAAAATACTGATTAATCGCGGTTAATTCATGTAATAGCTGACGATTTAACCAATTAATAATATCTGCATTCCCTTTCATAATTGCTTCCTTAGACGAGTTGACTCGTAAAGACGAGTAGGGTTAGGTGCCAGGGGATTGGCTCGGAGTTTCTCGTCCTAACGCTTGATCGAGCACCTTTTTTGCGTGGCAGGCACAGATTCCACACTGCTCAGCAATACTCAGACTAGCTTTAAGATCACGCATCCGTTCAGCGCCTTGAAGAACAGCTTCACGAATTGCATGATCAGTAACCCCTTTGCAGACACAAATATACATGAAACAAGCCTTTTGTCGATTGGTTTGAAAGTTGCCTACGCTAACAGATGTGTAATAAATAATATCGTTAATGAGAATAATTCTTAATTATATTCATATTGATGGAGAATGCAAGTAATGATGAACAAGGAGTGTTTTTTTTGCTGATAGTTCTGAAAATAAAACGATAAAATCACCTGAGCTCTTATCTTTTCCGATTATTAGCTGACTTATAATCAGTCGCTATTATGAACATTTAGATCAGAATAAATCGTGGAAATTTGTTTTGTTGCGCCTTATCATTGCAAATGCATTCCCATCGTGCAAAGCATTGGGTCGTTGTGCATGGAATGGTAAAGGGGATACGTAAGAATGGTAGTTATCTTGTCAGTGAGAATGAGTCGACTTATATACCCTTTGGCGTCCGCCAGTGTTTGGGGAATCCTGGCCGCCTACCGCTGGAAATGATCGAAGTTAAATCTGGCTCTTATTGGGAGAAGGTGACATTGTCCGTTTTGAGAACAATTATGGGTGAAACGAGAGCTGAGATTGAACTCCATTCAAGATTTTCAGGACTTTAAAAAAAACGTTACAACATATATATTCCTTCCCGCAGAGTTTTGAGAGTATCCTGAGCAAAGCTGTTTTCCTTATTTCAAAAACAATTGAATACAATGGTTAAAGTATAATATTGCTTTTTCCATCGGTAAGATTAATGGAGATGATGATGCCTATTTATGAATATATTTGCCACTCTTGTGGTTTAGAGAAAGAACATTTGCAAAAAATGAGTGATCTACCCATTGAGAATTGTCCTGAATGCGGAAGTAGTCATTATATTAAGCAGATTTCTGCTGCCGGCTTTCAATTGAAGGGGAGTGGTTGGTATGTTACAGATTTTAAGAATAAACCAACGTCTGAAACCAAATCAAAGTCAGAAACCAAATCAAAGTCAGAAACCAAGAGTGAAAGCATAACCTCATCTACTGCCACGGCGAAGTGATTCGACAGTATTTTGGCATCATTACCTTGATTGATATGGCTAGTAGTTTGATCATACTTGCAATTAAATTGAAACCTTTTCACTAACAACTGTGTTGAATTTGTGGATGCTCCTAATTTTCCTTATATAAAACCAATACAATATGCGTACTAACTATTGCGGCACCATTAATACTCGCTATCTGAATCAAACTGTTACGCTTTATGGGTGGGTCCATCGCCGACGCGATCATGGTGGGGTAATTTTTATTGATTTACGTGATCGTGAAGGCATCGTTCAGGTTGTCTGTGATCCCGTAAATGTGAATACTTTTCAGATTGCGGAAAAAATTCGTAATGAATTTGTGCTTAAAATAATTGGGATAGTACGCCCCCGTCCAGAAGGAACGGTTAATCTGGCCCTCCAAACTGGCGAAGTGGAAGTGTTGGTGGACACGATTGAAATTCTTAATCCTTCGCTGACACCACCCTTCCAAATGGATGAGGAAAATTTAAGTGAAGCGATCCGTCTGGAGCATCGATATCTTGATCTGCGCCGCCCAGTCATGCAGAAAAACTTGCGCTTGCGCCATAAAGTCACCATGGCGGTACGTTCATTTCTTGATCAAGAAGGATTCATCGATGTAGAAACACCGATGCTGACCAAATCAACACCAGAGGGTGCACGAGATTATTTAGTTCCTTCGCGTGTCAATGACGGTCATTTCTTTGCACTTCCCCAATCTCCCCAGTTATTCAAACAGCTTCTGATGGTGTCTGGGTTTGATCGCTATTACCAGATTACTCGCTGTTTTCGTGATGAGGATTTGCGTGCGGATCGTCAACCGGAATTTACTCAGATTGATATTGAGACCTCTTTTCTCAATGAAAGTGAAATCATGGCATTGATGGAAGGGATGATTCGCAATCTATTCCGTGAAGCAATCGGTATCGACTTGCCAGATCCTTTTCCTCGATTGAGTCATGAGGAAGCCATGTTTAAGTATGGCTCCGACAAACCGGATTTGCGCATACCCTTGGTATTCACTGAGCTGACCGACCTGATGCAAGATGTCCCTTTCCAGGTATTTCGTGATGCTGCCCAGAAACCGGATGGGCGCGTAGCAGCCTTGCGCATTCCGAAAGGTAGTGAATTGTCTCGCAAGGAAATCGACGATTACACCCAGTTTGTCGCTATTTATGGGGCAAAGGGTTTGGCTTATATCAAAATTAACAGTCTGGAAAAAGGAATAGAAGGATTGCAATCCCCCATCCTGAAATTCTTGCCTGAAACAGTTGTAAATGCTGTGTTGGAACGCAGCGGAGCGCAAGATGGTGATCTTGTGTTTTTTGGTGCAGACAAGGCCAAGGTCGTTAACGATGCATTAGGTGCGTTGCGAGTCAAGATTGGTCATGAACGCGGATTGATTGATTCTGAGTGGAAACCATTATGGGTGGTCGATTTCCCGATGTTCGAGTGGGATGAGGAAGAAAATCGCTGGAAAGCACTCCATCATCCGTTTACCTCCCCTGCAGATGGTCACGAAGATCTGCTCGTGACAGAGCCTGGCAAAGCATTATCCAAAGCTTATGATATGGTCTTAAATGGGGTTGAAATTGGAGGAGGCTCCGTACGGATTCATCGCCAGGATGTGCAATCAAAAGTGTTTAATGCACTGAATATCTCTGAGGGTGAGGCACGTGAAAAATTTGGTTTTCTGCTCAATGCTCTTCAATATGGCGCACCACCGCATGGTGGAATTGCGTTTGGCCTTGATCGTGTTGTTGCCATGATGACGGGTGCCGAGTCGATCCGTGATGTGATTGCTTTCCCGAAAACACAGCGTGCGCAATGCCTACTAACCCGTGCACCCAACGTGGTTGAAGAAAAGCAATTACGGGAACTGCATATTCGTCTTCGTAATCCTGTCGAGGTCGTTTCCTGGAGCTACTAATCTCAACAGTGCCTGTTTACAAAAAACCTGTCTCTGTTTTAGTTATCATTCACACGGCCGATTTGCAGGTATTGTTGCTGGAGCGTGCAGATCATCCTGGGTATTGGCAATCTGTTACAGGTAGTCAGGATCAGGATGAAACATTGCTTCAAACTGCTATCAGGGAAGTCAAGGAAGAAACTGGTCTCGATGCAGCATGCTATGAGCTAACAGACTGGCATATACAAAATCAGTATGAAATTTTCCAGGAATGGCGTTGGCGATATGAGCCAGGTATAACTCACAATACCGAGCATGTTTTTGGGCTAAAACTACCCAAAATCGTACCGATTAATATTGCTACACGCGAACACTTAAGGGCAATCTGGTTACCTTGGCAGGAAGCAGCTAAGAAAGTGTTTTCCTGGAGTAACGCACAAGCTATCCGTATGTTGGGATCGGGCCGACAATAATGCCATACGAGTAATTTTTAGTATAAAATCTAGTGAATGGCGTGACAGAATGAAACAGATGCATTTTTTGTCAGGCAAGGCAATGTCTGCATATTGGATATATGGCAAAGGGAGCAACGCTACATAGCGAAAAAGTGGGGTTTAGTTTAGTATCGAGTTTATGAGATACTGCATGTAATTAGTTACTCTTATACTAGAGGATAAATCCTTAACTAGCATGGAGAAGAAAGATATTTCCATGATTATATAGAGTTAAAGTCGACACCTGCTTAAGAATCTTTTTTTTGTTTCATTTTATTTTGTTTTTGCAGGTAATAAAGTATTTTATAATGCCGAATGAATTGATATAATAGCGAGCTTTGGGTCGTTAGCTCAGCCGGTAGAGCAGCGGACTTTTAATCCGTTGGTCGCGAGTTCGAATCTCGCACGACCTACCAGTAAAATAAAGGGTTGTGGGTAGTTTTGCTTGCAGCCCTTTTTCCGCAAACACGGAACATTTCCGCAAAAAATATTTTTATCTTTTGAATAAGGCATTTGGCTTAAATTTGGAATTATTCTTGTTTGCCAATTCCTGCATGAGATTTTTGTCTAATAACAGTCCCTTGGAACGGAAAAATTCATAAGTCCTTCTTGCAAGAGATTCGTTTATTGCTATTCTTCCTGTCTCAGTTCCTGACAAATAAGCTACGTTCTCGTCTAGATACCTTGCCATGCTTAACAATGTTTCTCCAATTTCCAGCCTAGATTCTCTTGTTAACCTTCCGTATTCAGTAATCATTTCGTAGGTTTAACCTTGTCACCTTTCCTTCCTCGCACATACCGCTCAGTCGTAACAACACTAGCGTGACCTAACTGTCTCTGAGCCTGCCTAATATCTCCCGACGCATCGGCTTTGTCAGTACCCGCCTTTGCTCTTAAATCTCGGAACTGAAAATCAGCTTTATTGATTCCAGCTTGCTCCCTTGCTCTATCAAAATGAGATCGCAACATAAAACTGGTGAATCTTTGTCCGGACTCATCGACGATCAAATGCAGAGAACGTACCGTATAACCAGCCTTGCGTTCCTTGATTCGATCTATGAGAGCTTTTAATTCACCCTCAATACTTATTCGTAGCTTCTTGCCTGTTTTGTCCTGCGTAATCTGTAGCGATCCGTCAACAATGTCATTTTCTCGCATCACCGATCATTAATTGACTATACGAGTAGTCATGAACAGCAGTAAGATAGCCAGCATAACCTTCTATTCCATCAATTCTAATTTTCCATTGATCTTTGCTACGTTGACGTGCATTTGAACCTTCAATCTCAAAAAGGTTAATATTTTCTAAGTTTGTACGGAGCAAAAATCCATACTGTCCTATTCCAACGCCTATATCAAGAATTGATTCTGGTCTTTGCTGTTCAGCAAAACCAATGATTGTACTAAGCTGATTACTATAGCTGAATGGCATATTTTTTCCTTTTAAGGAGTTAATTCAAAATTACCAGGATGGGCACGTGAAGAAACGTGGATTGTACAAATTTGTATTTGTATTTATATATCTAGAATCGCTTCCTTTTTATTTTTGTTTTTACAGCCCGTTGATTGTTGTTGAGTTATTTAAGTTTTACCTTCCCACAGCTTCCATTTTTAAGTCACTCGATATCTCCCCCACCGCCTCCTTTTTTAAGTCTCTCAATAATTTGTTTCAATTGGTTTGCGTCTTGAATTAGTTGCTCTTTTGCATAGTCAGGCATGTCCCTGATCAGTTCTATCAACTTTATTTCTAGTTCGTCGGTAATGTAACAGCCGCACGTCTCCTTTTTATATTTGGGTCCATTGCCAGCAGCTAACCATTCGTAATTTACGCCGAAATAACCACATATAGCCTCTTCATACTCGCGACTAGGTGCGGACTCTCCATCCAGCCATTTCTGGATTGCCTGGTAACTGATATCTAGCTTCAGTTCTCTTTTTAAGGTATGAGACCTGCCTCTCCAAGGGAAGGATTTTTCTTCGCAAAGCTCGTGGATTCTTTCTGAGATCATCTGCATTTAATGTAAATTTATAGCCTTCTGCCATTCCATGCTCACCGAGCCCATTAAATCAAATGCAGAAAAACAGAAATAATTACAGAATCAATTTTAAAGATGAGATTTTCTCTTTTTATACTATTGTCGTCAATTTGAGACAGTAAATAAACGAGGTAATCCCCCGGCTTTGCCGGGGGACTATTAAAGGTTTGACCGTGTGATACGGCCACCTTGATTCTTTTAGCTTGATCAAGAGCTAGGAGAATCAAATGAGAGATTATCAGAGTTTGGCCCATACAAGTTTATGGGGAAATCGAGGAATTTCACAGGTGAAAGTTTTTGGGCGCGTGGTTATTTTGTATCGACCGTAGGGTTAGATGAAGAGATGGTTAGAGAATATATCCGACATCAAGAGAAGGAGGATGAACATTATGATCAGCTCAAGCTTGGTATGTGATGCCACCTTTAGGTGGCGCCAATTCTTGCCCCTTTGAGGGGCTAACAGAAATAAGCCTCCGGCTCTGCCGGAGGTAATTTAACTTAAGAAACTTAAAATAGCCGAAAATCTTTGCTCTCTATTCTTTAGTATTCACATCATTAAAAAATTAATGCAATATGTATAGATAATTTATTATTTTTTCATTGTGGATAGAATTAAATGAGTAGATATATTTATCTGGACATATCTACGTCTATCAGAATCAATATCAGCTATGAGGAGCGGATAGAAGGGCATGCAAGAATCGTAGAATAGGGGACAGACCACGATTTCTAACTAAGCGCTATTAATTGGAAACAATCGTGGTCTGTCCCCTTTATCCTAATGAACATGCTTATCGGGCAGATTTGGATTCTCTAATTCGTGAATCTATTCACGGTCTTTTTTAGCTTTTACTGAAATTGAGTCGTATCTGGATTATTCAGAGTATTGATTTTCTATCAGTGTTTTTCCAACTTATTTGCCATTGCCTCGAAACGCCTGCTCTTCTTCAACAATTCTATACAAATCTATAACGTGAACTTAAAACACTTCTTAGGATAATGGTTGTTGTCCATTCCATTATTTTTGGCGCGCTATTTGGCACTACTCTGGCAATAACAACAGAAGCTACTTCACTTCAGGTAGATGATCATTTTGTGTTCAGATTCTATTAAGCTTTAAGACCGTACTATATCTATAACAAATGAAATTTTAATTACATCGCATTAATTGATGAATTTCATTTGAAATATTTATTAGAGGTGCGTCATGAATGCAAAAAGAATCATTCCTTTTTTAGCTGTAGTTTCAATTCTTTTCCTTAGCGGGTGTGTAGCTCCTTCTTACTATGGAGGAGCAGGATATTCTAGAGTACCAGGCTATTATGCAGGTTCAGGCTATTACGGGGGATCGGGATATTATGGAGGAGTTTCATCCGGGTACAGATATCAACCATCAAGTTACGTTAATCAAAGATACTTTGATGGACATAAACATATCGGTGGTGGACATAGACACTTCGACAGCGCACACCGAGGTGGAGGCCATAGAGGACATGGTGATAGGCACTGGAAAGGAAGCCATCGAGGCGGTCACCATCATCGATGAGAATCGATATAGAAACCAATCCCAATTTGCATTTAATGGTGATTAATAATTGATAGCTTGGGTAGGATTGGCTTGCTTACTTCTTCAGCAATCAGAAAAGGTGTCAGTCATTGCGTAGTGCATGAAGTGACTGGCAATGAATGCGATACACAAAACGGGACATTACACAATGTTTGAAATTGCAGCCTAGTTTAATGTTCATTATAGTACTGTTAGTGGGTTAATTCGTTCATTTTGCAAGATACAATGACTGACACCTTTTATGACTGACACCTTTTCCTGCAGAGGTTGCGACTTAATTTGGCAGAGCCTTTCAGATGTGATGTCTCAGTTCGGCCACAAGCTTGCCTTCACCAGTCAGTACTTTTGATTTCTCATGGACTTCCGGCACGCTCCGGATTAATGACGTTGCTAAATCCAGAGTATACTGTTGGTAGTGCCGTTAAATCTCCCTACGCAATATTGCAGCGTGTTGGTAGGAAAATGTAAACAAAATTTGCCGAACAGATTTGACATGAAAGATTTCAAAAAAACGAAAGCACAATTAATTCATGAGATCACTGAACTTCGCAAGCGTTGCGCCACACTTGAAATAGCAGCAGGTGAACGAAGCCAGTTGGAGACGGAAATCATGGATGCCCGGAATTATGCTGAGAGCATTGTGAAAACTGTGCGCGAACCACTTGTGGTGTTGAGTTCAGACCTAAAGATTCTCTTTGCTAACCACTGCTTCTACGACACCTTCAAAGTAGCACCTGAAGATACAACCGGAAATTACATCTACGATCTCGGTAATCGTCAATGGGACATTCCAAAGTTAAGGTTTCTCCTTGAGGATATTCTTCCCCATGCTACTGTATTCAAGGGTTATGAAGTCGAGCACGACTTTCTCAATATCGGACGAAAGATTTTTCTGCTCAACGCTCGGGAGATTTTCCGAGAAAATATCGGCTCACACATTATTCTCCTTGCCATGGAAGACATTACCGAGCGTAAACAAATGGAAGCGCAGATTAATCAACTGGCGTTCTATGACTCGCTTACTAAGCTGCCTAACCGTCGTCTTCTCAACGAGCGCCTGAGCCAAGCCATGTCTGACAGCAAGCGCAGTGGGCGCTATTGTGCACTGATGTTCCTTGATTTGGATAACTTCAAACCGCTTAATGATACGTATGGGCACGCGGTGGGAGATTTGCTATTGATTGAGGTTGCGAATCGACTGAAAAATTGTGTTCGCGAGATAGACACGGTAGCGCGCTTCGGCGGGGATGAGTTTGTTGTAATACTGAACGATTTGAGTATGGATAAAACTGAATCAGCTTCACAAGCCGAGCTCGTTGCAGAAAAAATCCGCACTTCCTTGTCATCCCCCTACTTGTTACTCATCAAGCATGAGGGGAAGGCTGACGCCACCATCGAACATCACTGCACTGCCAGTGTC
Organism: Nitrosomonas sp. Is37; assembly: GCF_033063275.1. NCBI lineage: Bacteria > Pseudomonadati > Pseudomonadota > Betaproteobacteria > Nitrosomonadales > Nitrosomonadaceae > Nitrosomonas > Nitrosomonas sp. Is37. The sequence goes on from NZ_JAWJYP010000027.1 coordinate 14,373, forward strand.
GGCGTGGCGCTATTTATTAATCATTTAGCCAATCAAGACGACATCCTCAAGTTGGCTGATAAGGCGATGTATCAAGCTAAAGAGTCCAAGCGCTAGTCGATTCAATTTAATGATTCGAAAGATTCAAGTGACCGCAATGGGTCGATTTCAGTCGATGAATCACATACTGTTGCAATACCTATTGTCACATCAAGTTCAATCTTCTACACGTGAATAGCGATTCGACGCGATTCGACGCGATTTAACGGGTAGTTAACGCGAGTCAAATTTTTAAATAAGGGCATATCATATAGTAGCCTGTAGCAGGGAAAATCGCTTAAATCCCTGATTTTTTGATTTGCTCATTTGCGACAGCTTTTAAATCATCTGGCAGGCGATCGATTTTGCTAACCAGCATCTTTTGCAGATTCGTCAAGCGTCCCCCCTGGCGGATAATTAAAACTAGGATCAACACTCTTTGGTATGCGCTGCACCTCCCCGGTGCGCTTGTTGATATAGGTGTAGATTTCCTCCTGCGGTGGTTCGGATGGCTTCAACCCCAGCTCATCCAGTGTGTCTTCATCCAATTGCGTCACGCCGCATTTACAATTCCATGCATTGACTGGGTAGTGTGCTTGCCAGAATGGATCACCCACAGGTAACACTAGATGTTTAGTCCCATGGTGTGCTGGTGTAATATACGAACAGCTACGGAAGGAGGAATTATGGGACAAATTCTGCATGGAAGCGCCCGCACGACGGAGGCGGTGCGTCGAACGATACAACATAGTCAAGAGAGCCTGAACGTTCTGGCGAAGCAGTACGGCATCAATCCGAAAACCGTAGCCAAGTGGCGCAAGCGTGACTTTGTCCATGATGCGCCGATGGGACCGAAGGAACCTGCCTCCACGGTTTTAAAGCCAGAGGAAGAAGCTATGTGTGTGGCTTTTCGGCGGCATACGCTCTTGCCTCTGGACGATTGCCTTTATGCGCTGCAGCCCACGATCTCGCATTTGTCACGCTCGACCTTGCATCGCTGTTATCAGCGTCACGGCATCAGCCGGTTGCTGGATGTCAAGAGTGACAAGCCTGCAAAGAAGAAATTTAAAAACTATCCGATTGGCTATTTTCATATTGACTTGGCTGAAGTGCGCACAGAAGAAGGGAAGCTTTATCTGTTCGTTGCCGTCGACCGGACATCGAAGTTCGCTTATGTGGAATTACACGATAAATCAGATAGGGAGATATCGACGGCATTCGTGCACAACCTGGTTAAGGTAGTGCCTTACAAGATACACACCATCCTGACCGATAACGGCAGTCAGTTTTGCCACCCGCCACGCTATCGCAACGGGCCAACAGCGCAATGGATCACGCATATGTTCGACCTGTGCTGCAATGAGTATGGCATCGAACACAGACTCACGAAACCAAAACATCCCTGGACGAACGGACAGGTCGAGCGCATGAATAGAACAATCAAAGAAGCGACTGTGAAACGCTATTACTATGATTCACATGACCAGTTGAAGGCCCACCTACATACTTTTGTGATGGCATATAACTTCGCCAGACGGCTGAAAACCCTCAAGGGCCTCACGCCTTACGAATACATTTGCAAAATATGGACAAAAGAGCCAGAACGATTTAACGTTGATCCTTTCCAGCACATCGTGGGACTAAACACCTAGTCCATCCCAGCCGGAGTGCTCCAGGCGGAGGGTGTTCTGAGTTGTTGGCGTCATACTTGAGATAGGGAAAGGTGTCTTTATTTTTTTGAATGCGTTGCCATTGACCTTCACTGTGGGCGGTGCGAAGACTGGTGTCATAAATCACCTTGAGGCGGCGTGTGCCGCCAAGCTGGCAGTTTCTACAGAATCACAGAGCTATAACCCTGGGCAAGCAATTTATAGACCGCCTGGTGGGATATATTCAAGGCTTTTTGGCCACAAAAAATTCATGAACTCTAAAAATAGGTCTATCTCAATTTTGCATTTCTAGCTTTTGAATGGGGATACAATTACCCTCAACAGTGATACCCCCTCTGAAGTACCTTGCTTTTTATAATCAATTGTTTTCAGGTTTGCTTGCGTCATAGACTTGAATAAACACCTCGACGGGCTATCGCGCTTACTCGGTTTCTTGTTCCACCTCTCGCAAGTGGAGATTGAATGCGTCCTGGCTTATAGTTATTTGCTATTATTTTGTGACCAGCCGTCAATAATTTTATCTATTATTTGCACAATAATATCTACGCCACATTTCTGTGCAAGGACTACAAGCCCGAATAATTCTAAAAATACAATCGCCACTGGTCCTCCCCATGACTTCATAGGTGGGAATGAGAAAATATCAATTAAGATTACAACGCCTAATGCCCAATAAAAACGCTCTTCTAGAAGCCTGTCTTCTAATTCAACAACCTTTTTCTCTAATGCTTGAATCTTATCGTCTTTGTGACTAGGTAATTCATTAGCCTTGAGCTTATCAAAACCATCAGTCATTAGAAGCTCTGATATTCAGCAAGGATCTCTTTATTGGGGATTGTGATATTTCTGGCGCCTGGGATATAAGTTTTATCCCAGGCACCATTTGGCCTATGAGTCCAAGCAATTAAAGATCCAGGATTAGCATTCGAGAATTTTTCTGCAGCATCTTTTAATATTTTAGACTCAGGACCATCGGTCAGTATTCTATTTCTATGGAATACATCTTGAACAGGTTTGTTACCAAAGAACTTGACTTTATAGTAAAGACTGGGCAAGACAGGACCATAATCCCATGACTGAAACTCTTCATCAACCAAAGGTTCACCCTTGTTTTCGCCCATATAAACCATATGAGCAAGATATAATATCTTTTGCATTTGGAGATTAGATAATCTCCATCCCGCATAATATCCAAGTGTTTTTGCGGCATCAAAAACAGATATGGTCATTTTGCGTTCCGCCTTTAAATTGTTTTATCAGATATTATTTTTAATTTTTATATTTTATGTAATTTATTATCTGATTACTATTTATAAATGAAATTTCACCAAATTTGGATCGAAAATTTCAAATTGAGATACTGCCGATTGCTTATCGTTCCTTGGTTTGATGAGGAAGTTCCGTTATTACGAATGCTGACAGATAGAGGCGCTGAATATTGCGGTAAAAAGGAGACTTATGCCTGCCAGCTTTATTTAAAGCTGGAAGATATTGAATATTCGGAAACCAGAGCCTACAGCCCACAAACCAACGGGATTTGTGGGCGTTTCCATAAAACCATGAAAAACGATTGTTACGATGTCATGTTTCGTCGCAAGCTATCTCATAGCTTGGAGCTTGGACGAAATCCAGCAATCCAGCAAGAGGTCGATCGCTGGCTGACGTTTTATAACCAGGAGCGAGCTCATTCAGGAAAGTATTGCTATGGCAAGACCCCTTGGCAAACCTGGTTGGATGCTAAAGCACTGGCAAAAGACAAGCAATTGGATAACTTGTTTGTGTCATCAGACAATCAGACTCATCTGACAAATTCAATGGTATAAATGATGTGTCTGTCAGATTAAGTTTGAGCTGGTATAGCTAAGCTAAAGGGTAGATGACCTAGCAATATAATCTGCTCAGGTTTAATAAATGCTTCAATTTCCTTCTAGTGTCGCCAGTCTATTGCTTTTTTTAAAGGCTAACGGAAACAAGCCTCCGGCAAAGCCGGAAGTAATTTAATTTAGGCTGCGTTGCCGTAATTTCTTGCCAGCATAACTTCTACAACTTTCATGGCAAAATCATCAGAAATAGCTAATTTTTCTTTCAGATGCTCAATAATTTGTTGCTCTTGCGGACTAATAGAACCATCAACTAAGACAATGTCTACAGCAACCGAAAAAACCATGTTTTTGTTTTCAGATTTAATCAAAGGAACACAGTCGTTAACTGCAGCGGCAAGACTTTCAAAATTTTTCAGGTTATTAATACACTCATGCACTAATGCTTTTAAATCAACATGAGTAAACATTTTTTTTTGGCAAAGAGTATCAACAATAGTGTCCCACTCTTCAACTTCCATTACACCATCAGAAGAGGCAGCGGCAGTTATAATCGTGATAAAAGCTTCTTGTTCGCTGTCGATGATTGGTTTTGGAGCCGCAGCAGATGCAAATATTTTGTCAAAAAATCCCATGGCGTTATTTAATTAAGTTATTAAAAGGTAAATTCTATTTTAGATATAGTTTAAATAAAAGAGATATTTTTAATGAAAATGGGTATATATTTTGAATCTGACATAATTCAAAATATTTCATTGCCAAACTATGCTTTTATTCCATCTAATTCAAATTAGTAATGATTCGCTCGTCGTGAGTGATTCTTTCTCCAGATTACCGCAGTTTTTCCAGTAGGTAATTAGCAAAATGATGGGAATTAGACGGCACTCTTATTTTGAGACTATAAATTAAAAACCTCATTCATTAACAGGCTGGATTAGATCCTTTCCTTGATTACTTATTCTTCCTACCGCAGGTGATACTGCCCATAACTGTATTAGTTCTGAAGAAAATGGTTTTAGAATAATAGACATTAAAATGTCTTCAGATAGGCCGGAAGGCGTCAACCAAGTATCCCAGGTTTCTGGAGTGAGGATCACAGGCATGCGGTCATGAATGGAACGCATCAATGCATTACTGTTTGTGGTGATGATTGTACAGCTATCAATTACCACTTCATCTATCGTTGCTGTCTCCCATATCCCAGCGAATGATAGCGGACTGCCATCTTTGGCAGAAACATAGAATGGTTTTTTGCTTTTACCATCTGATGATAGTTTCCATTCATAGAAACCAGAAGCCGGAATAATACAGCGTTGGCGACGGAATGCGTTTTTGTACAATGGCTTTATCGCAAGCGATTCAACGCGCGCATTAAAGAGCAAGGGTAATTTCTTTGGATCCTTAACCCAATGGGGTATCAAACCCCAGCGCATCATTGATCCTATTCGACCATCGACGCTATCACGAATGACCACAATATCGGTTGTGGGCGCAATGTTATAGCGCGACTCAATCTCTGGCATGGTCACCGCATGATACCAGTTGATCAGACTGGCACGAGGATAATCTAGGCAAAAACGTCCGCACATACCATCATTGTTATCCGCTAATTGAGTGTTTTATACAATACCACTTATCATGTACTAAAATCATCTACTATGACAACTATTGCTTAATTTTCCAGAGCATCGATAGTGTAATGCTTAAACCTAAAAGCGGCTTTTAGGTTAAATTATTACGCTTAACTTCACTTTAATTTCCTAAGATCCTCATATAACATTTTTTAATCAAAAAAATGAAAATCTCACTTGCTACATTTAATGTAGAAAACCTTGTCACGGCAGGTAAGCCAATTTATGACGGACACAGGCCCCATTACAACCAAGATGAATATCGGAAAAAAACGGTCTGGATAAAGAATCAGCTTTTGAAGATGAATGCCGATATTATCGGTTTTCAAGAAATCTTCGAAGAACGAGCTCTCAGAGAGTGTTTAACAGGAACTCCAATGGCAAATTGGCATCTATTTGTCGCTAATCCTACTGGCAAAACGCCTGTGAATGCTATTTTAAGCAAGTTCCCTATTATTGAAACAGAGGTGATCGAGGATTTGCCTTTCGTTTTTGATTTTTTTGACGAAAAGGAGATAACTGCACCTTTGGAAAGTGCACCGGTGAATATCCCCTTAAAAAAATTTTCAAGGGGCGTTTTAAAAGCTGAAATCAAGATCAATGAAAATGTATCAGCTCTAGTGATAGTTTTGCACTTAAAATCAAAAAGACCTATATTAGCGGATAATATTGATCGTAATACAGCTACCTCTCCCGAACTGGCAAAAGGCAGTGTTCGTTCATTAATCAGAAGGGGAATTGAATCTTGTGGTATCAGACAAATTTTATCTGATGAAATAAATAAAGATGAGGCAAAGCCAATTTTTATTTTGGGCGACTTAAATGATAACGACACTGCTGTGACTAACCAAGCTATTCTCGGAGAAGAACCTTTTCGCAGCCTCCCGCTAGAAATAAAAATAAAAAAATGGAAGCATGTTTTTCAAAACTGTAAAGATATTCAGGCACGTAAAAGTATTGAGAATTTTTATTACACATACATTCATAACGGACATTATGAAAGTCTTGACAATATTTTTGTCAGCAATCATTTTGCTGAACTAAATTCTAAGAGAATCGGGCGGATAATTGATGTTCGCTTATATAACGACCATGTCATTGACGACAAGACGTCAATGGATAAAAAGCCAATTTATATTCCTGATCATGGGCAGGTGATGGCAAATATCGATCTGCTTCAGCCAACTCAATCTGCTCCATAAATCGCTGCAAAGCCACTTGATGCCGCTTGATAAGTGTATGTTTCCTTGTTTGCTGTTAACATAATCTATTCTCACAGGCAGTTACTCCGTCCTCAGTGCATCAATAGGGTTAAGTTTTGCAGCGTGCATGGCAGGAACGACACCCGCAGCCAGACCTATCAGAATGGATACTGCTAGTGCACCCAGGACAAAGTCCCAGGGAATATTGACAGGTAATTCGCTTACTACGATTTGGAGCAGCTTAGCGAGTGCAGTACCAATTGCCAGTCCAGCTAATCCACCGAGTGCTGAGAGTATCGTGGATTCCATCAGGAACAGTAGGCGGATACGGGCGCGGGTGGCGCCCAGCGCATTGAGCAATCCAATTTCCGCTACACGCTCAGCAACAGAGATATGCATCAGTGTCACCATGCCCACGGCACCGACCAGTAGCGAAATGCCACCTAAGGCAGCGACAGCAAAGGTGAGCACTGTCAGTACGGTAGAGAGGGTAGAGAGCATTTGTTGCTGAGGTGTCAGGGTAAAATCCTCGCGCCCATGCCGTTCGATGAGAATGCGTCGCACATCCTCCGTGACAGCTTGCAAGGGTGCTTCTGGCGGATAGACAATATGTACTTCCATTAAACCTTCCCGATTGAATATTTCTAGTGCCCGAGTAGTGGGAATAAACACTGTGTCGTCCAGATCAAATCCCAGTATTTGCCCTTTGGGCGCCATCACACCAATGATGCGAAAGCGTGAGCCGCCTACCTGCAAAATTGCACCGAGCGGATTGGCATTACCAAATAACTCGTTGTGTGTTTTTGCACCGAGCACAGCAAATGCGCGTGGATTGCGGGGATCATCTGCAGGCAAGGACTGACCAATCGCCACGCTCATATTGAATGCCTTGTCAAAATCAGGGCTTTGTCCGTAAATCGTAACACGTCGACCGCGACCTTCCGAGCGGATTTCAGCATTACCCATCACACTGGCATTGACATATTGAGCGTAGCGAGAGTGTTTTAAAGCCAGTGAGTCTTCAATGGTCAGGATGCGTGCACTGCTGATGGCGCCGACCGATCTACCATGTGCCATGGATTTACCAGGAGTAACGGTCAGAATATTGGTGCCAAACTGGGTAAATTCAGCAAGTACGAAACGCTGAATGCCTTCTCCTATTGAAGTGAGCAGGATAACGGCGGCAATGCCGATGGCAATTCCCGAAGCTGACAATAGCGTGCGAAGCCAGTGAGCGGTCAGGGCACGCAGGGCGAATTGCAATGCGTCAAGTGTACTCATCTGCCGCTCAGTGCCTTGACAGGGTCCAGTCGTGCAGCGCGGGCGGCAGGCAGCAGGCCAGCAATGATACCCGTTGCCAGTGCAATGACGATGCTGGCGAGGCTAGCCCAGGCAGGTGGCCAGGCAGGTAATTCTGGATAAGCCAGGCGGATCAATAGACTACCCACATGCCCCAGCATAAAACCGAAGATGGCACCACTGAGTGATAACCAGGCGGCTTCAGTGAGAAATAAGCGGCGAATATCGCTCCCTGGGGCTCCGATTGCTTTGAGCAATCCGATTTCATCAGTGCGTTGACTGACCGCTACCAGCATCACATTCATGATCAGAATACCAGCTACCGCTAGACTGATCGCAGCAATACCAGCTACACCGAGGGTCAGTGCGCGAAAGATGCGATCGAAGGTAGCGAGTACTGCATCCTGAGTGATAATGGTGACATCCTCTTCGCCATCATGGCGCTGAATCATGAGTTCGCGGATAGCTTGCTTAGCGGAGGGAATGTCACTGCGATTCCTGACTTCGACCATGATACGGAAGAGCGAGGTGGTATCTAATAATGCTTGGGCGTGATTGATCGGGATAATCACGATTTCATCCGAATTGAACCCCATTGTTTCTCCTTGCCTGGAGAGTATCCCCGATACCATGAATCGTCGATCGGCCAGCCTGACATGCTGACCAATCGCATTGCCATCAGGAAAAAATTCCTCAGCTAGTTTTGCTCCCAAGACGATTTGTGCGCTGTATTGTGAGCCATGTGCCAGAAAACTGCCCTGCGCTAATTGCATGTGGCGGATGGGCAAAAGATTTGCGGTACTACCGAGGATAGTGATTTCGCGTAAACGTCCGGCGGCAGCGAGCTCGGCAGTGCCTACATTGAGCGGGGCATAGCGTCGAACTTGGGGAAGGTGGCCGAGCCAGCGAGCATCTTCTAATGTCAGATCGCGTGGAGTTTGCCCCATAGTCGCACCAGGGAAGCTACCTCCGGTTTCGGCGCGACCAGGTAAAACGATAATCAGATTAGTACCGATGGATGAGAAGCGATGAATCACAAAACGACGCGCACCATCACCTAGTGCAGTCAGGACGACGACTGCAGCTACGCCCAGCGCCATCGCCAGAATGATGAGGAATGAGCGGGTAGGGTAGCTTGTGACCGTTTTAAAGGAGAAGAGGAAGATATCCTGTAGCTTCATTGTTCATCTGCCACGATGAACCCATCGCGCATGCCAATACGACGGTGTGCTCGTAATCCCAGTTCACGATCATGTGTCACCACAATAAGGGTAGTGCCAGCATGATGCAAATTTTCCAGCAGCGCTACCACTTCCAAACCAGTTCGATGATCGAGGTTACCTGTTGGTTCATCTGCCAGCAAGGCAGTGGGACGCAGAATGGTCGCGCGCGCAATAGCTACCCGCTGGCGCTGACCACCGGATAATTCAGCTGGTCGGTGTTGAGCACGTTTGCTCAGATCAAAGGCATGGAGTGTTTCTTCTACCCGTATTTTGCGCTCAGCTGGTGGAATGCCTGCCAAAATCAGTGGCAGCTCGATATTTTCGGCAGCAGTAAGACGGGGCACCAGATGAAATGCTTGAAAGACAAAGCCAATTTTTTCTCTGCGCACACGTGCCTGCTCAGTTTCGGTTAAATCAGTAACATCTCTACCATCGAGCTGGTAGCGCCCGCTATCAGGTTTGTCCAGTAAGCCGATTACATTGAGCAGAGTAGATTTGCCTGAGCCAGAGGGCCCCATGATGGATACATATTCACCCGAAGCAATAATCAGATCAATGTGATCAAGCGCACGAATTTCCTGCTCACCCATATGAAAGATGCGGGTAATGGCTGCAAGTTGAATCATGATTGATTGGTTTTAGGTTTGACGACTACGCCGGCAGCAATATCCTCGTTATCAAAGGATGTCAATACCTGCTCACCTTCTTTTAAGCCACTTATGATTTCCGTGAATGCCCAATTGGCCAGCCCCGTCTTTATGGTGCGCTCTTCGATGCGATCATGTTGATCTAACACCAGCACTTTGTCCCGTTGTCGGATGGCTTGTGTCGGGATACGCAGCGCCTGTTCATGCCGATTAATAATCACTTCGACATCAGCGCTGTAGCCCACTAACAGAGCATAGTTCGAGCCTTCGGTAAAATAGACTTCAATATCAACAGTACGAGCCTGCTTTTCTATTTCAGTGACATATGGCGCAATACGATGCACTGTACCGGCAAAAGTTTGACCAGGTAATGCATCTAGTGTGATGCGTGCTTCTTGTCCGATTTTTATTTTGGGGGCATCTATTTCGTCCATTGGTGCACTGACATACAAGCAGCTATCATCGATCAAATCAATCACAGGAGGAGTAGGAATACCAGGAGGGGAGGGCATTGTGTATTCGCCCAGCTCGCCTGTGAGGCGAGCAATAATTCCAGCAAAGGGCGCATATAGCGTGGTACGATCCAGATTAGCTTGAATGACTTCGATCTGAGCTTGTGCGCGTTTGACATCTGCTGCCAAGGCAGCACAGTTTGCCTGACGGGATTGCGCATTGGCCTCAGCTTCATCAGCCCGTTGCGAACTAACAAACCCTTGAGCAACAAGTTGTTGGGTTCGGATAAATTCGCGTTGTGCATTTTCTGCCATAATGCAGGCTTCACGTTGCCGGCTTTTGGCAGTAGCCAGTTGTCGTTTGGCAAGTTCATGTTGTGCTACCAGATCGGCATTCCACAGCTTCAACAGAACATCTCCTTGCTTGACGCGATCACCTTCATTTACGGGTAGCTTGACAATTTGTCCTCCTACTGCGGGAGCCAGTTTGGCTCGCCGGCAAGCTTTGATCGTACCCGCACGCGTATTGACGACAGTAGCCTCCACTGTGCCGCGCGTAATGGTGGCAACTTCGACTTCCACAGGCGGTTTGCGTGTTAAGTACCAGCCTGCATAACTCAGCAAGGTGGTCATGAATAGCAAGATGAGCCAACGGGACAATATTTTTGTTTTTTGCATGATAGAAATGCCTCAGTTACTTCAATAGGCAAATATACTCATATATTGTTATTAATTATTATTAGGAAAAGTAATCCTCGATCACACCAGGATCGTTTTGCCCGATTATGCCACGCATCAACGACGTAGATATGCTAGATTCTTAACACCAAGAAAAATCCGACTACAAACAGCAGCATGGAAGCCAGCAAGAGAAGTCCTGCATATTGTGATAAGGCAAAATTAATTTTGTTTCGGTAATATCATTTTATGCTTGAGTTATGGCTGAGTGCAGGCTGACAATAGATTGATTAAATTATTGACCCGGCATGTTATCCAAATTTATCCGGGCATTGAAATAAAATCAGGGAAAATTATGAACATGCAAATTATCACGAGAGTCATTTTGTCAAAATAGGGAAATAGTCATGAGTGATGCAACAGAATCCAATTCCATTCCCATCTGGCGTGCACCATTTATTTTATCGAATGGTAAGCAGCCTGCAGGCATACGGGATACACGGCCAACTGACTCTGATTACGGCGTGCTGGATCCCAAGACATTCAATGCGATAGAAGCGGATGCTTTATTTGACGAAATCAATCAGGCGGAAACCCAGATAGGACAATCTGTGCTTTATCGATCATTGGTTAGACCTGGCCATGATGCACAACTGTTGCAGAAGAAACAGGAAGCGATACGTGAGTTGGCATCCAATCCCGAATTATTTGCAGAACTTGATAGCTTCGTCAAGAAAATGGTACCTGGAGAAGAATCGCTCTACTATCTTCTCTATGGAGAATTTGCGGGTGGATTGACCACAGATAATCCAAAAAATAAGACGGGAAAGCTGGAATTCGGCGGCTATGGCTATCATCAGTTTATTGATGGAACTGAATTTGCGGTTAATCTGGTTGAAGAGGCGGATTCGCTACCGCCAGTGCGAAGTACTTATTTGCAGGAACTGATTCAGGCCATTCGAAATTTTGGTGATTCCCGCACTTACGCTTTGATGCATGGCCCAATCTACGTCATCGATGGCAAGTTCAAAACCAGAGAAGAGAAACCGACTTACCTGCCTGTTCCCCGCTTTCGGCCATCCATGTTCAAATGGCTACCATCATTGATTTTTCTGTCCATCGTAACCGGTCTGTTTTATTTTTTTCAAAACATGCTGGTCGAGCTAGGTGCCACTTATATTGGCTCTGGCATCCTCATCCTGACAGTGCCGATTATTCCCATCATCTTGCAGGCTGTCAGTTCTTCTGACCGGGATTCGGTGATTTATCCCTTGCAAAAGCTTTTCCGACAAAGCCCTGATCTGGCCAAAGCGCTGGAAGCACTTGGTATGATTGATGAATTACTGTCTTTGCATCGCTATGCTCAATCTGCTGATAAGGGAATGGTATTACCTGAAATCATCGAGGCAGGGCAGCATACACTTACCGTTACGAATGCGAAAAATCCATTGCTTGCCAGAATGCAACCAAACTATGTTCCCAACGATATCAAGCTGGATGCAGCCAACCGTCTGCTGATTATTACCGGCCCGAATAGCGGTGGAAAAACAGCTTATTGCAAAACTGTCGTGCAGATTCAGTTGTTAGGACAAACGGGAGGTTATATTCCAGCAACAGCTGCGCGACTAGTGCCAGCAGAACATATTTTTTACCAGGTACCGGAGCCAGGACGTTTGGAGGAAGGGATGGGGCGTTTTGCTTATGAACTGAAACAAACCCGCGAGATTTTTTTTAATTCGACTCCCCTCAGCCTGGTTGTGCTTGACGAGCTGGCGGAAGGGACTACCTTTGAAGAGAAAATGACGCTTTCCGAGTATGTGCTCAAAGGCTTCCATAAGCTCGGTGCAACAACGATATTGGTCACTCATAACCACGAACTATGTGAACGTTTACAAAGCGAGGGCATCGGCAGCTATCTGCAAGTCGAGTTTCTGCCAGAAGGCCCAACCCACCGCTTGATTTCAGGAATATCGCGTGAGAGTCATGCTGATCGTGTGGCGAGTGCCATCGGTTTCAGTAAAGAAGATGTAGAAAAGCATCTTGCGACACTGCAAGATTCAACCAGATCAGAAACGTGAAAATGGGGGGGCGCTACCTTTTTATACATTAGGGCGCCCAAGGAATGAAAAGAGAGAGCAATAAAGGGTAGCGCCCCCTTTTCTCCTCTTTTCTCCGTCATTTTCTCCCGAGATATTGTCGATGTGCACTTATGAATGCGTCGGAGTGAGCGCCGGACTTAAATTTTTGCTTCCTATTTGGTATTCGGTACTCTTTGCATGGTGAAGTTGTTTAGAAACTCACGCCTCTCAATTACTTGAATGCCGCTCAACAGCTTCAAAAACTTTAGTACCAGGGTAATATGTTTTACCCCATTTAACCAAAGCTTGAAGTACAGGTTTAAGATCCTCTCCTTTTTTTGTCAGAACATATTCATAACGAATTGGTTTCTGCTGATATGTTTGTTGAAAGACAAGCCCAGCAGTTTCTATTTTCTTTAGTCTGTCTGACAATATATTGGTGGCAATTCCCTCTGGAGATTCAAGGAATTCTTGAAAGCGTTTTTTACCCAATAGCAGATCACGAATAACCAGCAAAGTCCATTTATCACCCAGGAGATCGAGTGAGCACGTAATCGGGCAGCATGATCGCTCAAAAATTGGTTTATCCATTTCATCATTCATAAATTATTTTTCCTTAATAAATAAAAGGAGAGCATGATCACTTGCAGTTAGCAAGCTTATGAGTTAAATTAACTTGCATTATACAAGTAATAGCTCATGATTAATAACAATGATGATAAGGATCAATCGCATGTTAGAACTTTACCAATTTGAACGCACCTGGGGGATTCCGAACTTAAGTCCTTTTTGCTGCAAAATCGAAACGTATTTGCGAATGACTGGCATTGAATATGAAATCAAATCGGCATTACCTTTTAGTGCTCCCAAAGGTAAATTGCCCTACATTAAAGATAACAGTGAGGCATTAGGCGATTCTCGATTTATCATTAGCTACCTCAAATCAACCTATAAAGACCTGGACAAAGGACTAAGCGAGGTGGAATTGGCGGTATCAACAGCCATGCAGCGTTTGCTCGATGAGCATTTGTTTTGGGTTTTGCTTTATTCGCGTTGGCAATATACAGATGAAAATTGGCAGGTTAACAAGAAAGCAATTTTTGGCGGGCTACCTCCCATTGTCCGAGATATTGTTGCAAATAGATGGCGTCCAAAAATCAAACGGCAAATTTATGGTCATGGCACTGGCAGACATCAAGCAGAAGAAATTTTTACATTAGGTAAACAAGATATTGATGCGTTATCAGCAAGCCTTGGGAGTAAGCGGTATTTTTTAGGAGATCAACCTACCACATTGGATGCTTGTGCCTTTGGTCACTTAATCAATATCATTGGCTGTCCAATTGAATCGCCCCTTAAGGAATATGGTTTGTCAAAGAACAATTTGATTGATTATGTTGATCGAATTGAAAGTGAATTCTATCAAGATCTAAAAGATATAGTCTAACCAGTTAAGAATGATTCAGAATGTGTAGGATTTGAAGAGCATATCGACAGTTTAGGAATAAAGGGTAGCGTCCCCTTTTCCGTCCCCATCATCATTGCTTTCTTTTATAAGCATTGTCAGAGTTTGATTGCTTAATCATTTTTGCTGTACCACTTCTATGAGGTGCTAATATGCTCATGCGACAATAAGCAGAAAGGGATCAAACAAATACGCATGAAAAAAATATTGTTAGCTTTAATAATTGCCTTAACAGCCAACACCGTGATGGCTGGCTGGTCTTTAGTAGACGAAAGTGCCGATGGTTCAGTAACAATATATGCTGACTTTGACACCATTCAGAAAACTGGAGACAAAATTAAGATGTGGTCACTGGGGGACTTTAAGGCTGAGAAGGAAACCGGTGGAGTTAAGTTCTTATCTTCGAAATATCAAAAAGAGTATAACTGCAAACTAGGGCTGGTGAGAATGCTTTCATTCACTTTATTTAGTTCGAACATGGGGGAGGGGAAGATCGTTCATTCGGATAATGAACCTGATAAATGGGCGCCAGTATCAGGTGGAAGAATTGGGGAAACTCTCTGGAGAATAGCTTGCGATCAGGATTTATCAAAAGATTAACACGTCTTATTATTAAGACGATTATTACTTTCTCTATTTTTTAAAAAAAGAAATTAGAATAATAATCTTGTTCAGTTATGATTCATTATTCAATTTTCCTGGGGGAACTTCCGAATGTTCGCTCAAAATCAGCAATAAGTTCGGTTACCGCCACTTCTGGAAGTCGATTGATTCCAGCCGCTGCTTCACGCCCGCCACCTTCCGGGTAGCGACGACAAAAAGCCGATGCGCCATGTGGGTGCGTTTTTGCGGCACGTAAACTGACAGTTAACGAGCCTTGTCCATCCGGGCAAAGAATCAAATGAGCGCGCTCGGGATATGTTTGCGATAAATTATTTGCAAAAATCCCCACTGTACGACGCGCCCAGGATGCATCTGGAAGCTGATAAACCGCGGCTATATCGGTCGCAAGTATAGGGGGCAACGCGTTGATGTGCTCCATGTCTGCTGCGTAACCTGATGCCAAAATAGCTACTTCAGGCGAGCTGTCATAAGCTTCCCGCGGATCGTCAAAGTGATGCAGTGCGCGAAAAAGCGATGCAGGGTGAAAATGAAGATCCTCGATATGTGAACCATAACCATTATAGTTAATCAATTCACCTAATTGACGTAATACCTGAATATCTTCTGCATTTAGATTGAGTTCGGAACAGCGTTTTTGTGCTACAGATACCAGGTTATCGCCGAAAGCGGCGGCAATGGCCCATAGGGAGTAGCGTTCCTTTAGATAGCGATCGACCAACAGACTGGTGCAAGTACTCGGTGATTCATCGATCATGGCTTGCAGGTTGTCATGTACAGGGATTTTGCCGGCGAAATGGTGATCAAAATAAAGAACATTTGCGCCTGCCGTAAGTAATCGTTGAAGATCTTCTCGATTGCGATCGAGTGAAATATCCAGAACGGTGATACGATCTCCCGCTGCGGCGGTAACTTGTTGCAGCAACGTAATGTCACGTTTGACACCAGTAATTAATTCTGCATCGAGTGGTTCGACTAGGCGAAGTTGAATCAGCGCGCAGATACCATCTGCATCGCCATTAAATATATCGAAATATTTTGTCAAATCGATTGTTCCTTCTGTTTATCAATTTTTGTTTGCTATGGAGTAATGAACATCTGCTGTCATGAACCGGAGCGAAGTGGTATATCGATATTAACGGCTTTATTACCGAACTGTTAAGTGTATTTTTTAAATTTGTCGTTGTTTTAATTCTTTGATAATGAAATCAATGAGCTCTTGAGCAAACGAACCAAAGCCTGGCACAGCACTGGTGATATTATTCAGCAGGAACTGACCTTTCTCAAGAACGACTATTAGATTTTCAAGACCACCTTCTTCATGAAATTCAATATAGCTGTATTCGAAAGATTCAAGTTTGAGGTCGAGCTGGTTGCCGGTTAAACCCGATTCGCTCATAGCTTCAAAATCAGTTGGGAACTGTATGTGATCGTCCCTCTTTAATTTATCTAATCTAGGAAGTGCTTCTTCCAGGCTATGGCTATAGTTAGTTCTGAAATTTGAGCGAAAAAGAAGAGGGCTTGATTTCTCGATTATCTTTAGAAGCCATATGATTGCCATAAGAAATTCTTCCAGATTCTCTATTTTTTCAGGCATTTTGATTTCCTTCCTGATTTACTTTCGGAATGGGATGGCGAGGATGTTTATCAATCGGCTGCAGAACGCTGTATCACGCCACTCGCTCAAACCAATAGTCATATTACTATGGTCAGCCTCCGGCTGATCACGGTAAGTGCTAAATAATTTATCCCAGATGACGAGATTAAATCCGTAATTCCTGTTCAATTCTTTTACGATGACAGAGTGATGCACGCGGTGCATGTCGGGTGTGACGAGCAGCTGACGCAATATTCGATCTGGCATGTGCGGCAGGCGGATGTTGCTATGATTGAACATGGCCATGGCGTTGAGCACTATTTCAAAAATCAGCACGGCGAGTACAGGTGCACCCAGGATTGTGATAACTGCAAATTTGATGAGCATGGAAAGCAGCATTTCAAGCGGATGGAAACGTGCACCCGTTGTTACATCGATATCCAGATCAGCATGATGAGCGCGGTGTATCCGCCACAATAGAGGGACGGCGTGCATCATCACGTGTTGCCAGTAAATCGCCAGATCCAGCAAAATTACGCTTACTATAATTGTAAACCAGGCGGGAGGTTGTATCCAGTTGAATAATCCCCATCCGTTGATTTGAGCATAAATAGCCACGCCGATCCCTCCCATGGGAAATACCAACCGAAGAATCAGGCTATTGAGCAGGGAGAGCGCTAGGTTGTTACGCCAGCGCAGCATTTTTGAAACAGTCAAATGGCGCCTGGGTGCATATACCTCCCACCCTGCCATAAGGATGAAAATAGCAAAAAAGAATCCTAATCTGATAGCTATTTCATGTTCGATAGGCATGAATAGTAAGCAAATCCAAGTTACTTGAAAAAAATAATTGATTAATGCTGATGCTTATGCGGATGTCCAGGTATAGCATGACGGGCATGATCGCTTAACTGAGCTAGTTTAGAAAAATTACCTCGGCTAAATTCTGTCGAAATTTCCAACACATGTTTACGTATTAAACGAATTTGTTCAAAATCGGGTTTACTTTGGCAACAACCTGCTGAATTCCTTCTTCGTTTGTTTTAGTAAAAATATGTATCATTTTTTCGAGATCAAATGGTATGACATGGAAACCACGTTCTGCAATTTCATTGAGCCGCTTTTCATCTGCAGGCTTCATGGCATGAGCCGGAGAAGTAACAAATAGATCAAATAAAAGAGCTATAAAAAAGCCATCCATAACTGCCTCCTATTTAATCATATTGATAGCATATTAGATTTAGCGCCGGGTTTTAAAGTTAAAAGCTTTTTAAAAAGCATAACTGAAAATAATAAGTGCTGATACCTCATCTGGATCGCAGAACCTGGATTTAGTGCTGGATAAATTGTGAGCATTTGCAGTATTGCCCATCTGTTTCGTTCCACTTTAATATCATCATCAAGCTAAACAAGTTCTATCAATTATTGCAGAGGAGATTTCAAAGCTCGACTACAATTATTTATAAAATTTCCTATTCTTGTTTTTTTAAACATTTTCCTGAGATCAAAATAAAGATTTTGCTTATTTTTATTTCCTCCATGGAAGATTAGCCTTGTGCGACCATGTGAAGTTTAAGTGAAGTTTTAAGCACTGGTCGCTGGGATGTTTTTGTGCACCAACTTTATTGCTTTAAATTCAATTTGGTCATGAAAGCCTCTACAACAAACGGGTTACATCACGCTATGGGGAGAACAAATGGCAAATTTCAATAAAGCTGATCTCGAGTTCATTCTTAAACAAATCAAAATTGCAGAAGCTCATCCAGACGGAAATGTTCCGATTGGACTTGGCGCAGATCAAATTTCCAGCCCAATGCTACCCTATGGTTTGCGTACCGTAGACGGTTCTTATAATAATCTGGTTCCTGGCCAATCGGAATTCGGCGCTGCCGATAACGTGTTTCCACGCATAACTCCACCTGATTTCCGTTCCGCTGAAACGCTGCCGTTCGATCCAGATGGACCAGGACCACTACAAATTGGAGATCCAACCAGCTATACGCAAACAAGTGGCATCGTTGTAGATTCTCAACCGCGTATTATCAGTAACTTAATCGCCGATCAGTCCGCTAATAACCCGGCCGCTGTAGAAGCTGCTGGTCCTACTCCAGTCGTTTCTGATAATGGAACCCTTTTTATTCCTAATGTAGCGCCAGATGTAGGTTTGTCCGCCCGATTCAACTCGTGGTTCACGCTATTCGGCCAGTTTTTCGATCATGGTCTCGATCTGGTAACCAAAGGCAATAGTGGTATCGTGTTCGTGCCACTCCAACCGGACGATCCGCTGTTCGTTCCCGGCAGTCCAACCAACTTTATGGTACTGTCGCGTGCCACCAACCAGCCCGGTTCGGATGGAGTAATTGGGACGGCTGACGATATACACGCACATACCAACACGACCACTCCTTTCGTTGATCAGAATCAAACCTACACTTCGCATCCATCACACCAAGTGTTTTTGCGTGAGTACGTGCTCGTCAACGGCAAACCAGTAGCCACTGGCAGACTACTCGATCACGCAGGTGGAGGGCTCCCCACCTGGGCTGATGTCAAGGCACAAGCACAAACGATGCTCGGTATTACATTAAGAGATCAAGACATACTCAATATCCCGCTGCTCGCTACTGGTGCCTATGGTCACTTTCTACGCGGCCCCAATGGTTTTGCGCAAATCGTGACCGAAAATGGTTTGGTCGAAGGCAACGCGGGCGGGCTCACCGTACCTGCGAATGCGATCCGAACCGGCCATGCTTTCCTGGATGATATCGCGCACAGTGCAGTCCCATTTGGAGACCATGACAACAACCCAGCAACGCCCCAGCGAGCGCTCACTCCCGACACAAATAAGACTGCTGGTGTCGACGATAATAATCCCAGTACCTACGACAACGAACTGCTCAATGCTCATTACATCACCGGTGATGGCCGCGGTAACGAAAATATTGGCTTAACTTCAGTTCATCATGTCTTTCATTCTGAGCATAATCGTCTGGTTGATCAAGCCAAGAGTGTTATTGAGAGTAGTGGCGACGCTGTCTTCATAGCAGAATGGAAGCTACCTAATGGCGATTGGAATGGTGAGCGGTTGTTCCAGGCGGCACGCTTCGGCACCGAGATGCAGTATCAGCACTTGGTGTTCGAGGAATTCGCGCGCAAGGTGCAGCCCGGAGTAAACGCCTTTGCCGGTTATTCGGATGATATCGATCCTGCCATCGTTGGAGAATTCGCGCACGCTGTTTACCGTTTTGGCCATACCATGCTGACCGATACTATGGCGCGTATCAATCCTGATGGCACGCACGATGATATTCCTTTGATCGAGGCATTTCTCAATCCACTTGCTTTTGCAAGTAGTGGTACCGATGCCAGAGATGCAGCGGGTGCAATCGTGCGCGGCATGACCAATCAGGTAGGCAACGAGATCGACGAATTTGTAACTGGCGCGGTGCGCAACAATCTTCTCGGGTTGCCGCTTGATCTGGCAACGATCAACCTTGCACGTGGTCGAGAAACTGGCTTACCCAAGCTCAACGACGCACGTGAGCAATTTTTTACTGCAACTAACGATGCTGCACTCAAACCATACGGTAGCTGGGCTGAGTTCAAACTCGGCATTACTAATCCCTTGTCGCTGGTAAATTTCATCGCGGCTTACGGTATTCATCCGGACTTGCAAGCTGCTTCAACGCTTGCAGATAAGCGTGCAGTCGCTTTGTCCTTGTATGATGGCACGCATTCTGATTCTGTAGCTTTCCTGAATGGCAACGCGGCGGCTACCGGTGTCAATAATATCGATTTATGGATCGGTGGATTAGCTGAGAAGACCATGCCGTTTGGTGGCATGTTAGGTTCGACCTTTAACTTTGTGTTCGAAACACAGTTGGAGAAACTGCAGGATGGGGATCGTTTCTATTACTTAGGTCGCACTGCGGGACTTCATTTCCTGACCGAGCTGGAAAATAACTCCTTCGCCGAATTGATAATAAAAAATGTCGATGGCGTTAAACATTTGCCAGGTGATGTCTTTTCCCATCCGGACTACAGCTTTGAGATTGGTAATCTTGGCACTAGCGGCCCAATTGTGGATGATCCCAATACAGTAGATTATGACGAATCGGCATTGCCATCCGGTTCACTTATCCGCATGAACAATGGTACTGTACGATTTACAGGCGAGGAACATATCATGATGGGCGGTACCGAAGGTGCCGACCGGATGCAAGCGGGTAACGGCGACGACACCTTATGGGGTGATGGTGGTATCGATCGGCTTGAAGGTGGAGCTGGCAATGACATTATTCATGGTGGAGATGGCGACGATATTATCACTGATGAATTCGGCACCGACAATATCAAGGGTGAGGGCGGCAATGACGTCATCAGCGCAGGCGCAGGCGTGGATGATTTGATCCTGGGTGGCGATGGCAACGATTTCGTGGTGGGAGGTGCTGATCCCAAAGAAATTTTTGGTGGTACTGGCAATGACTTCATTATTGCTGGTAATTCGACAGACACGGTATTAGGCGGCGAGGATGACGACTGGATCGAAGGTGGCGATCAACCTGATCTACTGCAAGGAGACAATGCTGATCCATTCCAGGTGAGCCCGATCATCGGTAACGACGTTATCATTGGTGGTGGCGGTGACGATGACTATGACGCTGAATCCGGTGATGACATCATGGTGACTGGTGTCGGCATCGAGCGTAACGAAGGAATGCTTGGTTTCGACTGGGTTACCGCACGACTCGATACTTCGGAAGGTGTTACTGTCGGTCAAGATTTTGATTTGCTTCGTCTTGGTTTGTTGCCACCCGATCTTGACGCTATTCGTGATCGATTTGATATGGTCGAGGCTCTTTCAGGATGGAATAACGACGATGTCTTGCGTGGCGACAACCGTGATGCGGCGTTGATGATTGGTCATGAGCTCAACAATATCGGGCTTATCAGTGGTCTGCAACAACTGCTTGATGATGCGCATCGTGGCGTTAAACAAACTTCGTTTACCGGCGGTAATATTCTCCTGGGCGGCGGAGGCAGTGACATCATTGAAGGCCGTGGCGGCAATGACATTATCCACGGGGATAAGTGGCTTAACGTACGCTTGTCAGTGGTTGACGCCAATAACAACGAGATCCAAAGTGCCAATAGCATGACTGAGTTGCAAGCACAAATGCTTTCGGGCGAGATTAATCCGAGCCAGATCAGGATCGTGCGTGAGATTTTACCCACTACACCAGGAGTCAACGATATTGACACCGTTATGTTTTCAGGCAACCGCGCTGAGTACACCATTGGCTCTTTAAGCACCAAGTTTATGAAGGTTACGCATACGGGTGGCACGCAAGCCGATGGTTCCGATATCTTGATGGGTATCGAGCGCTTGCAGTTTGCCGATCAGACCATTACGCTCGTTCCATTGCCTAATAATTCGCCAGCATCCGGTACGATTACCATCAATGACACTACTCCGGGCGTAAATCAGGAGTTGCTCGCAACGCCAAATCTTAATGATCCTGATGGCGTTAATAACGCTACCATTGTGCTCACATGGCAGGCCGAGTTTACGCCTGGTGCTTGGATTCCCGTCGGCACTGGCCAGATTTTCACGCCAAGCGACTTAATGCTGAATGCTCCTCTGCGCGTAGTAGCTACTTTCCAAGATAACAAAGGTGCCAGTGAACAGATTATTTCGGGGGCTACGGTACCTGTGGTTAGCGCCAATGGCGTACCCGTGATCAATGATACGACCCCGAGAGAAGGAATGAAACTCAGCACTTCGGTTGCTAATATCACTGATCCTAATGGGGTCGTGGGAGTTACCTTTAATTACCAGTGGCAGGTAGGCGGTGGATTGATCTGGACTAACATTGCAGGTGCAACAGGTGCTAACTTCAGGCCGACGGAGTCGCAGGTCGGTCAGCAGCTTCGAGTGCTCGTATCCTATACCGACAATGCCGGTAATGCCGAGCAGCTTGCTTCTGCCCCAACCGCAGTAGTTGGTGATCTCTTCATCGACACTATAGGCAATGACATTTTCAATGGCACTGAAGGCGATGACCATGCTAATGGTGGTAAAGGTGTCGATACATTGAACGGGAATGGTGGTGACGATAAGTTAAAAGGTGGATTCGGTAACGACACAATTAACGGTGGTAGCGGTAATGACACAATTGATGGTAAGGGAGGAAACGACACGATTAACAGTGGAGTGGGCGACGATGTGATTTTGGCAGGTATCTCCAGCGGTTTCGATGCCATCGACGGCGGTGATGGCTCAGATCGGCTCCAAGTTACGGCTAACAACGTCGTTATTGGTCTGAGCTCTCTTGCGGGGATAGAGGAGATTTCTTCTGGTAGCTTCACTGGTGTGCGTATCGCCGGTACTTCTGCTGCTAATACGCTGGATTTCAGTGCCACTACGCTAACTGGCATCACAAGCATTAGCGGCAATGGAGGCAATGACATTTTGATTGGATCGACCGGTAACGACACCATAAATGGCGGAGCGGGTAACGATACGATTAACGGCGGAGCGGGCGATGATGTGATTCTGGTCCCTGGTACCAGCGGTTTCGACACCATCGATGGTGGCGTTGGCTCGGATCAGATCCAGGCTACAGCTAACGATGTCGTTATTGGTCTGAGCTCTCTTGCAGCGGTAGAGGAGATTTCCTCCGGTGGCTTTACTGGTGTGCGTATCGCTGGTACTTCTGCTGCTGATACACTGGATTTCAGTGCCACTACGCTAACTGGTATCACGAGCATTAGCGGCAACGGAGGCAATGACATTTTGACCGGATCAGCCGGTAATGACACTATTAATGGTGGATGGGGTAGAGACACGATTACCGGTGGAGCAGGTGATGACTTCTTAAACGGTGGTACCGGCTTCGATAGCTTCGTGTTCAATACTGCAGGTTTCGGTAATGATACCATCGGTGGCGGGGCGACAAAATTGTTCGACGCTATCGGCGGTACGGCATCGACGCAAGATCTGATTGATTTGCGCGGTCTCGGTTTAACTTTTACTGATTTGACAATTACCCAGGTTGGGACAGATACGCTCATTACGATCGGAGCGGATAGTATTACTCTGCTTGGGGTCAAAGCAGCCAAGATCGACAGTACCGACTTTATTTTCCAGTAACAATGTCAGGTGGCTGCCAAAACAGCTCATTAAGTTGCAAAAGTTATACGGTGTGGAGTCATATCAAGGCTCCGCACCGGTAGTTATTTAGGGACATTTTTTCCTGCATTTTGCACTAAGAATAAGGAGAATAAGAGGGGGGGGCTGCTGCATGAATATTTCTTGAGGGCAAACTGCGTATGTTGCTGTGTTATCATCAGTTTCTCAGATAGCATATCTGAGATTAAGTAGGAAGATAGCTAAATTTAAAAGAATTTTTTGAAGGGGAGATTACAACATGAATTTCGAAAGTGAAATGAAAGCAAGATTTGGAGGATTCTGGAATTCATTAGTGCTGTTACTCGTTGTTATTATTTGTTTGCGTTTTTCAGCTATCGAGTGGGCATCAGAAGATTTAGGAACGAGGTTATATCATTCATTTAAATTGTTTTTTTGGTGTGCGTTATTTGGCGTATTACTAGCTATTTTAAAAATCATCTTTTCAATCTCAAACCCGCCTTACTTACGATTGCCTGCTTCAGCCAATTTTGCTTGGGGTCTAAAACGCGGCATCACGATCGGTGGTTTCTTAATTCTACTTGTAGGCATACTCCAATTGGACAATTTCATGGGTGTGTTCCAGCCATTTATCGATAAGTTGCTACAAAAATTATTAGGTTTAATCTAAGCATTCTGCTGGACGCACCTAACTGACGTCGGCTTTTTAGTGATTGCACGAGTATCAAAAACACTGCGTGCAATCACATCAAAAGATATCAAAGAGTACTTTTAAATTCTTTTAGTACTCAAAAATCATAGAATCTATGATATTTAGCAGGATTTATGGGACTCCATAAGAGTGGCTGGAAGGGATTGAAAGGCAGTTCTCCTCCAAATGTCCACCCAGTAATGGGTTACGCCATGGAGATAATACGGATTTTCCACCTTTCACTCTCATCTAAATCATAAAGCATATGAAAGAGCAAGCAGTATCTTGTGCAAAGCAGGGATATTCGATTTATTGTCTGTTTTTAAATATTTCCATATTCTTGCGTTTATAAGTCGCTTGGTAGTGGTAGTTTAGATACTATAGATTAGATAATATGATGAGAATAATGAACCGGCGGTTTTTTACTCATAAAGGAGCATTATCATGAAAACTGTAAAGCAACTACTCCACAAGAAAGGACATGAAGTTACTACTATTGACCACGAAGCATCGGTTTACGATGCCATGCAGTTGATGGCAGCTAATAACATTGGCTCACTAGTGGTTATGAGAGACGATAAGCTGGCTGGAATCCTGACAGAAAGAGATTTTTCACGTAAATCCTATCTGTTAGATAAACCTGTAAAAGATATGCAGGTTAAGGAAATCATGACGCATCAAGTAGTCTATGTTGGTCTGGATAATACGAATGAAGATTGCATGTCACTGATCACCGAGATGCGAGTACGCCATTTACCAGTCATAGATGAAGGTAAAGTAATAGGGATAATCTCTATTGGTGATTTGGTGAAAGACACCATTTCAGAACATCAATTTGTCATCGAACAGCTCGAACGTTACATATATGAAACGCGAGTCCCTAGCCAAGGGATCCGAGCATCTTAAAGACTCGAACGTTACCATATATGATAAATACGTCGGGGTTTTGGCTGTAATATCTCTTTTCATTGGTTGCAGGTCGCTTGCTGGAAGCTGTGGTGGACCAGAACGCTGTCGATTGGATTGGGCCTGTTAGTGGTAACAAATTTTGCTCACCCTGACCAATTCATAAGCTTTCGAGATAAGCTGGAGCTATGAAAACTGGAATAAAGTGATTCATAAGCTGCTTCCACATAGTCACTTTATTGCTTCTGTAAAGTCGGCAGTAATCCGCAACTTAGTATCAGGCTGTTACGGTGGGTGAGCGAAATGTTTACTGGGGTTACAGCTTTGCCCCGCTTTTTTACATCTGAATTACTATTCGTAAATATATTCGTAAATATAGTATAAAACAAAAACTATTTCTGTATAATATGCGCCGCTGAAATTATACTCCTAATAAGGAGACAAGGATTTTAGTAATCTAGCAGGGCGGACTTGCTATATATATCTTTTTCTGCTATTCCTGTATGTTTAATTATTGCTAGTAATTAATAAAGACGGGAAATAAAGACAGGAGCATTCAGAATGCCACATGAGCCACATGAACTACAGAAACCAGTTGTTTCTTACAAACCAAAAAAAGGCGAGCCTTATATGAGTGATGAGCAGCTCGCATATTTTCGCAAGATTTTAGAGGATCTCAGGATTGGATTAGGGCAGGAAATAGATCGGGCTGTTCACGTAATGCAGGAAGAAGCGACAGTTTTTGCTGATCCTAATGATAGAGCCAGCCAAGAATCAGATATGACACTTGAGTTGCGCAATCGAGACCGGGAACGAAAACTCATCAAAAAAATTGCTGAAACGCTTGCAAAAATTGATGCAGGGGAGTACGGCTATTGTGATAACTGTGGTGTTGAGATAGGATTGAAACGACTTGAAGCACGTCCTACTGCCTCACTTTGTATTGATTGTAAAACCTTAGAAGAAATAAAAGAAAAGCAGTTAGCAAAATAATATTATTTGATTCTTGTTATTTTTTAGAATCAGAACTAAGTTCATGTCAAAAATTGGAATAGTATTTTAGCTTGGTCATAAAATCCTGGATAGCAGAAGGTCATCATCTTCTAGACGATGACCTTTTTACACACTAAATTTCTTTATTACGAAGCAATTCAACGAATTTTTCGCTAAATTGATATTTGGCGAAATTATTTTTACTTGATTCAGTGACGTTACTAACGAAGCCATAAGCTTCCAAAGTTTTTAATTGATCTTGTAAGCCATCGTGTTCATCTAAGAAATATGCCAGACAAGGTTTTGCAAGGCTCAAACTAAAACGCTGATTTTTCTTGAGAATATAAAATTCTCTCTGGAACTTGTAATCGGGATTATCCATATCCTGCTTCATCTCTTGCAAAAGTTTGGTATGCTGATGCCACAATCGATCAAATAGATTATTTATTTTTATGATCGCCTGTTGAGCTACGTGTGTATTCCATGAATGCGCGATAACAAAACCTATAGCCGTACCGATTAAAAAGCTAAATACCATGCTTATAATATCCATTCATATCTCCAAGATCTAACAAATAAGCTTTCCAAGTGTGAGGTAATATATTACGTCAAAAGCGAGATCTCGTAGGGTAAAATTCGTTGTGGTTTTCTTTGAAATGAGATGACTTAATTCGATATACAATATGGCTTATAAAGTATGCAAAGTCATATAAAGCTCCTAGTGGTTAGCAGAGAAATATCACTGGTTTAAGGTGGTGTTAGTCGGTGGTGGTGTAAAGACTTCGTTCACTTGACTGAATGAACCACCAGGCTTTGGACCACCGCTAATCACATATAGACGTCCATCGACCACAGCAGAGCCGAGACCATGACGTGCAGTTGGCATTGGAGCCATAGTGTGCCACTGATCCTTAATTGGATCATATGCTTCATTGGTGGCAAAAGTGCCCTCTCCAGATTCGCCACCGACCACGTAAATCCAGCCATTAATTACGCCAGCGGTAATGCCACTGCGGGCAGTAGGCAGGTTAGCACGAGCTCGCCATTGATTGGTTTGTGGATCATATTCTTCGACTGTTCTCATATTGTGATGATAGTCCAGATCAGGCCGACCACCAATGGCATAGATTCGAGATCCAGCCGTTGCAACAGCCAAATGGTCTCTGGAAGTAGGCATCGAAGCAGCAGATGACCAAGTATTGGTTTCTGGGTCAAAAATTTCCACCGCAGCAGAATTGTCTTTTCCATCATATCCACCAATGGCATAGATGCGATTCTGATAAACGGTGACACCTAGCGCACCACGGGCAGTCGGCATAGGAGCTAATTCACGCCATTTTGCCGTTGAGGGATTGTATTGATAGACTGTGGGAACCGCATGCCAGATGGACAAGAAGGATTTGGTGAATCCACCAATTATATATAACATGCCATTATGTGAGGCGATACCAGCGTGGTGCCGCCCTTCTGGTAGAGGAGTGGTAATAGACCAGGAATCAGAAACAGGGTCATATACTTCCACATCGCTGCTAATGGCAAATTTCAGGACATTCTGAAGCTTTGGCTCACTAAACCCACCCACCACATATATCTTACCTTTGACCATAGCCGCAACCACTTCCGTTCGTTTAGTGGGAGCGGGAGAAGCGGTTGTCCATGTGCCAACTTTAGATGTATCAGCGAAAATCAGACCCACTTTTGTCAAACAAAGAAAGAAAACGCCTGCTATGATGTAAAATTTCAAAGTAGACATATAAAGTTCCTCTATAGAGTTATCAACATCAATGAATTTACTCAGCTTGCAAGTTCTGATTTAACAATAAAAGAATTGACAAGCGTACGTCACACAGCCGGATCGTTAAAGTATTTTTTCCATTTATTAATTGACTATCGTATTGCCATGGCGTTTATGAACAGGTGCGGCTGGGTAGAGATGAGGTGACTGCCAAATAATATTTTTTGTTTCTGAGTGTAATAGCAGCAAAGCGCGTAAAATAGTCTTGAAAAAGGTATTACCGTACTCATCTATCTGATAATCAACTGATTTATCCATATTGATGAAATTTGATAATCTCAGAAACTGGCCAGAGTATTGGAAACAACTTCAGTCAGTTCTACTTGAACCCAAAGTAGACGAAGCTGCGCTGGAGTCTTCCTTGCGTGAAGCACGGAAAAGATTGCCGCTGCCGGTATTATGGCTAATAGGTAAAGCACAGGCAGGTAAAACTTCCATCATCCGAGCACTGACTGGTAACGAAGCAGCGGAGATAGGTAATGGGTTTCAGCCATGTACACGTCATTCTCGTTTTTATGATTGCCCTGGTGAAATGCCGGTAGTCAGGTTTCTTGATACGCGCGGTCTGGGGGAGGTTGCCTATGATCCGACAGATGACATTCATTATTGCGAATCTCAGGCGCATCTGCTGCTTGCCGTGATGAAGGTGGCAGATGTACATCAGGAATCTGTCTACCAGGTGTTACGGACAGTTCGTCAGCGTCATCCCGAGTGGCCCTTGTTGATTGTACAAACTGGCCTGCATGAACTCTATCCTGCAGACGGCAGGCATATCTGCCCTTGGCCCTATGGTGAGGAGCCTTTACCGAATACGATTCCACTCGAGCTGCGGCGTGCCTTACTTGCCCAGCGTACTGCCGCAGAAAAATTGCCTGGTTACATTCCAGTGCGCTGGATAGCTGTGGATCTTACTTTACCTGAAGATGGTTATGATCCAGCTGATTATGGTCTGGAAGCATTGTGGCAGGCAATTGAGTCCCTCTTGCCGTTCGGCCTGCAGCATCAGTTGACTAGTGAAAAGGAAGTGCGTGATCTTTATGAACGCACTGCCCATCAGCATATCGTCGGTTATTCACTGGCTGCGGCCGGGTTAGGTGCTCTGCCGGTGGTAGATTTGGTGGCAGTATCTACCGTTCAGGCAAAGCTCTTGCATGGCCTTGCGGTCCTTTACGGGCAACGCTGGGATAAGCGTACCATCACTGAGTTTCTTACGCTGCTGGGAGCGGGTATAGCATCCAGCTACCTGGCGCGTCTGGTGGGGCGTGTGGTCACTAAAGTTATTCCTGTTTTAGGGCAAACAGCAGGAGCAGTGTGGGGCGCGAGCTCCAGCGGTGCAACGACTTATGCATTAGGCAAGGCTGCAGTTTATTTTTTTACTCGGCGTAAGAATGGTCTCAATGTCGATCCTGAGACCCTGCGGCGAATCTATATGGAGGCGCTGGAAAGTGGCGCTTCCTTGCTTAAGGAGCGATTACGTGGTAAATGAAAACATTATTGCAGAGAACTGATCCACTGCGAGTATTCGCACTGATTTTATTAGGACTGCCAACACTCACTGTATTTGGATTGGGGATGCTATGGTTGTGGCAGACAGGCAATCTGCTTTACTGGGTGATCGCCATGGCGGTATTCAGCGCACTGAGCTATGGCTTGCAATATTGGCAAGCGAAACGTGATCGTCAAATGCTTGATGAAATTGTTACTGAACCTAATCCAGATTGGCCACCAAAGGCGGAAGCAGTCTGGCAGCAGGTCGAAAAGCTGGCAGATACGTGTGAGCCTGAAGACTGGCCGATCGAAGATTCATCCTGGATATTAGGACTGGGCAGGCGCGCGCTGGATACAGTATCACACTGTTATTATCCCCAAGCCGAGAAGCCTTTTCTAGAGCTCACTGTGCCGCATACACTGTTGATCATCGAGCAGGCGAGCCGTGATTTACGCAAAGATGTGACTGAAAATATACCGTTTAGTGATCGTCTGACAATTGGTGATTTGCTTCGGTTACATCGCTGGAAAGCTAAAGCAGAGCAAGCATACAATGTTTACCGGGCGGGTAGGGTGCTGATCAACCCGGTGAATGCTCTGTTTAGTGAGATCTGGCGGCACCTCCAAGAGCGCAGTTTTGGTCTCGCTCGCAGCGAGCTGCATCGCTGGTTCTTGCGTGCTTATATACGCAAGGTTGGTTATTATGCGATCGATCTCTACAGTGGTCGCCAGCCAGTGGCATTGGAGGAAGCCTCCAAACAGGTTGCGGAGAGGACACCCATTTCTCATGCCGATTTAAGTAAAATCGAACAAACTGCAGTCGTACCTGCAGAACCACTACGCATCCTAGTGCTGGGACGGACCAACGCTGGCAAATCAAGCATGATCAATGCATTATTCGGAAAACTCACTACTGCTGCCGATGTATTACCGGATACGACTCAGACAATTACCCCCTTTGTGCTGCAACGCGAAGGATTAACCCAAGCATTGATCTTTGATAGCCCGGGCTGTGACAGCACGCGCTTTAATGAGAGGCAAATACACGCCGCTGCGCTGGACGCGGATCTGATTTTGTGGGTCAGTCCGGCAAATCGCCCTGATCGGCAAACTGAGCGTCATTGTCTGGATGCCTTACGCGTATTCCAGAGTACGCAATTGAATCGCCGTTTACCTCCCATGCTGGTCGTCGTAAGTCATATCGATCTGTTGCGACCGACAAGTGCATGGCAACCACCTTATGACTTAAGTAATCAGCAGGACGTCAAGGCTATCAGCATTCGTGCAGCGGTGCAGGCAGTTGCGAATGATCTTGCGGTACCAATAGAGCAAGTTATTCCAGTATGTCTCAAGGAAGGAAGGATTTACAACGTAAATGATGCACTCTGGGCAGCCATACTGCACCATCAGGATGCTGCGCTCCGAGTGCGGCTATTGCGTTGCCTGGATGCGAAAAAACGTACAGAAGACTGGGTCTTGCTACGTCGTCAATTGATCAGTACCGGGCGGTTTCTCTGGAATTTGCCTGACAAATTGGGCAAGCGTTCGGGGGAGTGATGATTATGTAATTCACCATCATCGCGTTGACTGAGAGCATCGTGTCGAAATTTTTATAATCTGCCATATTATTGTAACGATGGATTTTGTAGCTAAATCATTATTTGCTGTTGCTATTGTAAAGTTGATGATTGATGATACGAGCATTAAGTTACTCGTATGATTCTATAAATTTAAATAAATCTTCTCCGATAGAGATTTTTAAATTACCAACACCGCGCGGTCGCCTAAATTTGATTTTTGGCTGTGGCCACACAAAAGTATTTTTAATATCGCCTACTAACAAAGATGCGGGTTTCCCTTTATAAACGATATCATCATTCCAATGATCGTCCCAATCTTCCTCTATATTATTTCTATGAGAATGATTTTTATGAGGTAATTTATACATCATTGGATTTAGCGCATCAGAGCAATCAATTTTAGGTTCAAAGATATCTCCAAGGCGGTTTTTTACTGCACTCTTAATTCTCAGTACTAGTCTATTATATTTTCCTAGATATTGATACAAATCTCTATGAGTTTCAAATACCTGATCAACTTTCATCATATAAAAAGATAGTGCTCACCAGTAAAACCATTTTTCTTTGCCCTTGAAGTCAATCCTAGTATCCATAATCCTTTTCATTCACTAGGTGTGCGATTTTGTCGCATGCTGTGTTTACAAGTACATAATGTTGCGAGTCCACCTTCAAGGTTAGGGCCACGAGCTATAGTCAAATCTGGTGTATAGAGAGTTAAGCGGCTGCCTGTTTTTGATCTCCTGATTGTTTAATACCGTTAA
>NZ_JAWJYP010000028.1:0-44521 GCF_033063275.1 Nitrosomonas sp. Is37
CTCTAGCTTCGGCCAGAACTCATCAGTGAGCATCAGTCGGGGCATCGCAAACTCATTTTATTAGTGGTGTGAGAACCTCAATATTACGAGTTTGCTTTCTATTTATGAAATACTTATTTCAAAACGTCAACAGACCCTAAGGATTATGAGATCCCATGCCATAGCCCTGAGAATATGGTGCGAATCGCAATGCTAGGATTGACTATGGATAAATGTGTATGATTTCTCAGGACAACTTCTTATTTTCCTGCAACATTTCCGCAGCATGCTTGCGGGTCGTGGCAGTAATATTCATCCCCCCTAGCATACGCGCTATTTCCTCTACCCGCTCCTGCTCATCCAGTGCGCGGATAGAGCTAAACACTGTTTTGTCAGCAGTTGACTCAGGTGCTTTGAAGACCTGCCAGTGCTGATCTCCCATCGAGGCCACCTGAGCTAAATGGGTAATACAGAGTACCTGACGCGTTTTGCCTAACTGCTTAAGAAGTCTGCCAACAATTTCACCAACCCGCCCTCCAATCCCTGCATCCACTTCATCAAAGACCAGGGTTGGCGCTGTACCTACCTGACTCGTTATCACTTGTAGCGCTAGACTGATACGTGATAATTCACCCCCTGAAGCAACTTTTGCCAGCGGGCGTGGGGGTACCCCCCGATGTGTCGAAACTTGGAATTCAATCTGCTCAAGCCCATGCGCATTGCCTTGGTTATAAGGGGTCAGCATGATATCAAAACAACCTCCTGCCATTGCCAGCGTCTGCATCGCTTCAGTTACCTGATGTGCCAATGCTTCAGCCGCTTTGCGCCGTGCTATGGTGAGTGTCTGAGCAAGCTCATCATAGGCTTTCTTTGCCGATGAAGCAGCTTCAGCAAAGCTGTCACCATCTGCATTAACTCCAAGTTCCTGCAAGCGTTGTGTTGTTCTATACAATAAATCAGGTATCTCCTCTGGAGAAATACGATATTTTCGAGCTAAGGCATGAATGACTGCAATTCTCTCCTCGGTAATATGCAAACTTTGCGGATCAAGATCGAGTCGCTGTCGGTAGTGTTTCAATTCGTATACTGCTTCCTGCAGCTGAACCTGGGCAGTTTCCAATAAATTATAAGGAGACTTAAGATCACTATCATAATCCAGGAAATAACGCAGACGAGTGAGCACAACATGAAGCTGCCCCAATGCAGCGGATTCACTCTCGGATAATATTTCCAAACTGGATTCGGCTGCTTCCAACAAATTTGCCATATGAGACAAGCGATTATGATCAGCCTGTAATGCTTGCCACCCTTCTATTGAAAAATTCAGTGCAGAAAGCTCCTGAAGTTGCCATTCCAGCTGCTCACGCTCCTGTAAAAATAGAGCTGCATTCTGTTCCCATTTAAGACGTTGCTGATGTAATTGCTGCCAATGCTGAAAAGCAGCTGCAACCACCTTGGCTAACTCACTGTTACCAGCATAGCCATCCAGTAAGTCCCGCTGCATATCACTCCGTAACAAAGATTGATGTGCATGCTGCCCATGAATATCAACTAGCTGATCCCCAACAATACGAAGCTGCTGCAAGGTTACAGAACAGCCATTGATATAGCTGCGTGAACGCCCATGAGTGTCGAAGATACGACGAAGTAAACAAGTGCCAGGATCAGCCTGAAGATCATTTTCTTGCAGCCAATCCTGGACACTTGGAACATGGCTAATATCAAACTCGGCAATGATTTCTGCGCGTTCACAACCATGTCGAATCTGACCCACATCGCCACGTTCTCCCAATGCAAGCATCAAGGCATCAATCAGGATTGATTTCCCTGCCCCTGTTTCACCGGTCAAAACTGTAAAGCCTGGTCTAAACGTTAGTTCAGTCAAATCAACAATCACAAAATCACGAATCGTCAAATGAATCAACATACCTGCCCATCATCATTGATCTTTTTGGGGAATTTCACTCCAGCCAAGCTTCTCTCGCAGCATACGATAGTAACTATGATTGACCGCATGTAACAATTTGACTCTCTCAGAGAAACGCCGCACGATAATCCTGTCATGCTCCCCCAAATCAAACCAGGAATGACTATCCGCGTATATTTTAGTTTCAGTAGTATAAAGTACCTTGATTTCGATCATTGCATCCGGTTCGACCACGATAGGACGATTACTCAAAGTATGGGGGCATACCGGGACTAACTCAATCAAATCAAGGCTGGGATGTAAAATAGGTCCCCCTGAAGAAAGCGCATAAGCCGTTGAGCCAGTGGGGGTTGCTACAATCAGGCCATCAGAGCGTAATGAATAGACATATTCACCATTGATGCGTACTTCAAACTCAATCATGCCGCTGCTGATACCTCGATGAACCACCACATCATTAAATGCTAACGCTCTGAATACACTTACCTCATTTCGTAATACTTCTGCAGATAGCAGCATGCGTTCTTCCATAATAAACTGCCCATCCAGCATAGCGCCAAGCGTTTCTATCATGGTATTAACTGTCAAATCGGTCAGGAAACCGAGCCGTCCTTGATTGACCCCAACCAATGGCACATTAAACGGCGCAAGAATCCTCGCAATGTTAAGCATGGTGCCGTCTCCCCCCAATACGACGGCGAGGTCAGCCTGTGCGCCAATCTCTTCCAATGTCAGCACTGGGTAGTCAATTTTGCCAAGATGTGAGGCAGTCAACTGATCAAGTACCACTTCAAAATTACGACTAACCAAATACTCTGCCAGACTCAATAACGGCGCCAGGATTTCTGGATTCTTATGCTTACCGATCAATGCAACTTTGTTGAAAAATACGCTCATGGAAACAAATCTATATTTAAGATATCAAATGTTTTTAGAAAACATTCTAAATATTAACGCAGCGTATCTGAAAGGTAAAAAAATTATTGTTAAAATAACCGTCCACTAAAGAAAGTAGAGCTTTTCTTCCAGAATATACTCTTCACAAAGCTGAATCGTGTAGAATAAACAGATGCTTAACGAACGTACCAAAATCTTACTGAAGACACTGGTCGAACGCTATATTCATGAAGGCGAGCCGGTGGGTTCGCGGTTGCTTTCTAAATTCTCTGGATTAGATCTTAGCCCTGCCACTATTCGCAATGTCATGGTTGATCTTGAAGAAATGGGTTATGTCACCAGCCCTCATACCTCAGCTGGCCGGATACCTACCGCTAAGGGTTACCGCTTTTTTGTCGATAGCTTATTGATCGTCAAATCTTTGGATAGTAAAGAGGTATCTCACTTGGAAAACCAGATGCATCCAGATAATCCGTCAAGGCTCATCAATGTGGCTTCGCAACTGCTCTCCGAATTGACTCAGTTTGCAGGAATAGTTGTTACACCTAAACGGTCAGGTGGCATAGTATTTCGTTATATAGAGTTTATGGCATTATCTGAAAAGCGCATTCTGCTCATTATGGTGACGCCAGAAGGCGATGTGCAGAATCGGATCATTTTTACTGAAACTTCTTACAGTCAATCAGACTTGATCGAAGCAAGTAATTTTCTCAATCAGCACTATGCAGGTTGCACCCTGGAAGAAATCCGCAGCCGTCTACAAGTAGAGTTAAGGCAATTGCGTCATGATATGACAATCCTCATGAGCACAGCAATTGAAATCAGCAGTGATGTCATTCGTGAAAGCAGTGAAGCAGTTGTATTAACAGGCGAACATAAACTGCTCGATGTTAAAGATCTCTCTGACAATTTGACTAATTTAAAAAAACTTTTTGAATTATTTGAGCGTAAAACCAAGTTGTTACGGCTCATGGAATTGAGCCGCCAAGCCCATGGTGTAAAAATTTTCATTGGTGGAGAATCGGATGTTGACGCATTGGATGAAGTAAGTGTGGTGACTGCCCCTTACGAAATAGAAGGAGAAGTAGTGGGAACTGTTGGCGTTATTGGCCCGAGGCGCATGGCTTACGAGCGTGTTATTCCAATCGTGGATATTACTGCCAGACTGCTCACAAGTGGCTTGTCACAAAATTGACAGATATTACCTCTATACCTGTTTAAACAAAGATAAAAATAAATAAACCCATGTTACCTGAACCGGCCTACCAACACGGAACCTTAAATAAAATTGGAGTGTTGCTGATCAATCTAGGAACACCTGACGCACCTACTGCAAAAGCGCTAAAACCTTATTTGAAACAGTTTCTCAGTGATCCAAGGGTTATCGAATTTCCTCGCTGGATCTGGCAGTTCATATTGCATGGCATTATCCTTAATACGCGCCCAAGAAAATCGGCTGAAAAATATGCGCAAATCTGGATGCCGGAAGGCTCTCCGTTAAAAATCCATACTGAGCAGCAAGCCAGACTATTAGCGCATGCTCTGGAAGAGCGCATTAAACCAGCCCCTATCGTTGAATTTGCTATGAATATCGGTAATCCCTCTATCGCGAATGTACTGCAACGAATGAAAGAGCGCGGTTGTGACCGAATCCTGGCACTCCCACTTTTTCCGCAATATGCATCTAGCAGCAGTGGATCGGCAATGGATAATCTTTTTTCGGAACTGAAAAAAATGCGCAATATCCCGGCTATCCGTATAGTTAAGCATTTTCATGATAATCCGAGCTATATTGCTGCACTAGCGCAAAATATTCGCGATTATTGGGCTGAACATGGTAAATCTGAAAAACTCATCTTCAGCTTTCACGGCGTACCGCGAAAAACGCTAGATAAGGGGGATCCTTATCACTGTGAATGCCAGAAAACTGGCAGGCTTCTGGCAGAAGCGCTGGAACTGGATGCAGAACAATATCAAGTATGTTTTCAATCGCGTTTTGGTAATGCGAAATGGTTAACACCATATACTGCTGTGACCCTCAAGGAATTAGGCAAGTTAAAAACGCAGCGAGTGGATGTGGTTTGTCCTGGTTTTGTTTCAGATTGCCTTGAGACACTGGAAGAAATCGCCCTTGAAGGAAAAAAAACTTTCATTG
The DNA here is from genome assembly GCF_033063275.1 of Nitrosomonas sp. Is37. Classification (NCBI taxonomy): domain Bacteria; kingdom Pseudomonadati; phylum Pseudomonadota; class Betaproteobacteria; order Nitrosomonadales; family Nitrosomonadaceae; genus Nitrosomonas; species Nitrosomonas sp. Is37. The sequence continues at coordinate 4,959 of NZ_JAWJYP010000028.1, forward strand.
AAGCGGGTGGACAGGAATTTCATTTCATTCCCTGTCTCAATGAGCATCAAGACTGGATTAAAGCATTGAGTGATATAACTTACACTCACTTGCAGGGCTGGCTGGGCTCAGAGCCAACCGAAGATGAAACTGAACAATCACGCAGTCTTGCACTAGAGATGGGCGCGATAGAATAAGCTGCTAAAAAAACCCCTGAATAAGCAACTCGTTCTATCATCTATCAAAGTTCCAAACAGTACAATTACCTCAATAACCGCTCCAAAGTTAGCCGGTAAATCTCTGATAATCGCTCTATATCCTCTATCTCCACGTACTCGTTGAGTTTGTGAATAGTGGCATTACACGGCCCAAATTCAACCACTTGAGAGCAAATGTCCGCGATAAACCGACCATCGGAAGTGCCACCACTGGTGGAAAGCTGGGGCTCAATTGCTGTTACATTTTTAATCGCTGCGCTGAGCGCGTCAGCTAATTCTCCTTTGGGAGTAAGATAAGGTTTACCGGAAAGCTCCCATGTCAAATCGTAATTCAAACCATGTCGATCAAGAATTTCATGCACTCGCTGCTTAAGTGACTCAACCGTGCTTGCGGTTGAAAAGCGAAAATTAAATAACAGATTCACTTCACCTGGAATAACGTTGGTAGCCCCGGTACCACCATGGATATTGGAAATATGCCATGTCGTAGCTGGAAAATACTCGTTACCTTGATCCCATGTAGTTTGGGCCAGTTCAGCGATGGCGGGCGCAGCCAAATGAATAGGATTCTTGGCGAGGTGCGGATAGGCAATATGTCCCTGTACTCCTTTGATAACTAAATTTCCTGATAAGGAGCCACGCCGTCCATTCTTAATAGTATCTCCCAGTTTATCAGTGCAAGTCGGTTCGCCGACAATACAATAATCAAGCAATTCTCTACGTGCTTTCAGCACTTCTACCACTTTAACAGTGCCCTCCACAGCAACACCCTCTTCATCTGATGTGATCAGTAATGTGATTGAACCTTTATGATCTGGATAAGTAGAGACAAAACGTTCTATGGCAGTCACACATGCAGCCAGGGAAGTTTTCATATCAGCTGCCCCACGTCCATAAAGCTTATTGTCTCGAACTGTCGGTGTGAACGGATCGCTTTCCCATTGAGCAAGGGGACCGGTTGGCACCACATCAGTATGACCTGCAAAACAGACTACTGGCTGACCCATACCTCGACGCGCCCATAAATTATCTACTTCACCATAGCGCATGCGCTCAATGTTAAATCCTATATTTTGGAGTCGATTGATTAATATTTCCTGGCAACCATCATCAGTTGGTGTAAGAGAGCGACGGCTAATGAGCATTTGGGCAAGCGTTAATGTGTCAGCTGACATGAGAAATTTCCTTGAATTGATGATTTATAGAGTTTAAAAAATCACACGATCAATCTACCTGGTACCTATTTATTTTGCTGAAATCCTGCTTAAGGGAGAGCCAGCGCATTTCGTAATGCATTTCGACCACGTTCCCCAAGGAAAAAATCTTTGATAAAAGGGTGATCAATTTTGATAATGTCGGCTAGTTTACCTAATGCAACAAGACGCTGATCAGCCAAGACCGCAACACGCGTGGATATCGCCGCCAGCGTATCCAAGTCATGTGTGACCATAACGATCGTCAGGGTGAGCTCCTGGCGTAACGTTTGAATGAGTTTAACAAAACTCTCACTCAATGCTGGATCCAGGCCAGCTGTAGGCTCATCCAAAAACAGTAGTTCAGGATCCAACGCAAGCGCTCGCGCTAACGCAACACGTTTGACCATGCCACCGGAGAGTTCCGCAGGCATTTTATTGGCATGCTCCGCTGCTACCTCAACCATACCAAGCTTTAACATGACCAGGTCGCGAATCATCTCTTCAGGCAAGCAATGTAATTCGCGCAGAGGCAGCGCAATATTGTCATATACATTCAGCGCACTAAAAAGCGCGCCTAGCTGAAACAAAACTCCGGAACGATTGCGCAGGCTTCTCGATAATTCGAGACCGCAGTCATATCTGGAGTGACCAAGAATCTTAACACTCCCTTGCGCAGGTGTCTCCAAGCCTAACATCTGACGCAGCAAGGTTGTTTTACCACTGCCCGAACCTCCAACCAATGCCAGTATTTCTCCCCTATATACACTTAAGCTAATGTTTTCATGGATGACATGACTACCAAAGCGTGTATACAAGCCTTCTATCTCTATAATAGGATCGTTGTTACTCATTAACCTGCTATCTTGAGACCTACATTCGAGAAAATTATGGCGAATATCGCATCAATGAGGATAACCGCCGTGATGGAAGTTACGACAGAATTGGTTGTGCCCTCGCCAAGGCTTTCGGTATTAGGTTTAATGCGCAAGCCAAAATGGCAAGCAATCAGGGCGATGACCATACCACAGACTACCCCCTTGCCCATCCCTATCCATAAATTAGCAACTGGAACAGCATCGGGTAGACTGCTTAATGAATATTGATAATTCAATCCTATTTGTAAATCAGCCGCTAGAATTCCTCCGAGCATGGCAATCGCGCTGGTCCAAAGTACGACAAGTGGCATAGCAATGCCTAATCCGATGATTTTAGGTAAAACCAAACGCAAGCTGTGCGGGATACCCATGACGGTCAGTGCATCCAGCTCCTCAGTAACACGCATCACACCAAGCTGGGCTGTCATCGATGAACCAGAACGGCCGGCAACTAATATTGCAGCTAGCATTGGTCCCAGCTCACGAATGATACTCATCCCTAGAATATTAACAATAAACACATCAGCACCATAGGTATGCAGCTGTTCAGAAGAAAGATAGCTGAGGACGATACCGATAAGAAAACCCACCAGTGCGGTAATACTCAGTGCTTGCGCCCCTGTTCTGAACAAATTTGCAGAAATCTCTCGCAGAGGAATCTGATTAGGATGTTTAATAAGATAAAATACATTCAGTAACACCTGGCCAGATAACGTGATAATGCCAATCAGATGGTCCCAAAATAAAAAATAACGCCTGCCTAGCGTCAGGATGGGCCAAAGAATGTCACGGCGTACGGGTTTAGGTGCTGGGTGTACTTTTTCCAAGTGAGCAAACAATCTTTCCTGCTCGGGTCGTATCGATAAATAAGCTGGACGATGCATTCCCCAGGCTCGCCAGATTAATACGGCACCTGCATGATCCATTTGCTGGATACCAGTCAAATCCCAGTGAAGATCTGATTGCGCCGCAAAACGAGTGAGCTTAGTACTAACTTTCCGTAGCTCTTGATCTAATGCTGCCAGCGTATAACTGCCAGTGAGTTTGATGCAAGGCACATTTTCCTCGACAATCATTTGATACCAAGGTGAAGTATCATCACTACGATTACTGGATAGCATAATTTTCTTTTTTACAATAGTTGTGAAGCATCGCTATGAAGCAAAAGCAAACTATCAAGAAGTGTCAAGATGGAAACAATGAGTCATTATAGACCACCATCAGGAGATAAATCTCATTATGATAATCAGGGTCAATTAAAAAGCAGTGGTAACTTTCCATGGTATTGATAAATTAATTTGTGCAGCATTACCTACTCATTCTATTTCCAAATCAAAAATGACGCGAAGGTGCCCCGCAGACAGTATAAATAATACGGCGGAGAAGCTGACAAAATCAGGTTTGATTTAGAAATAGAATAAAATAATTTTAGTAATGATTCTTTCAGCCTGATATGGATATCAATACGATGTACTGTGCCTGTGGCAGCAATAAGAAATACATCGACTGCTGCGGCCGCTATCTGGACAAAGGCGAATTCGCCCCCAGCGCAGAAGTATTAATGCGTTCACGCTACACTGCCTATACACTTAACCGTGAAGATTATCTTTTGGCGACTTGGTGTGACAGCATCCGCCCGACCTCACTTGGATTGGCAAGTGAACCCAACAGGAAATGGCTAAGTCTTGAAGTGAGGCACCATGAGCAATTCGCAGCAGACCATGCGATAGTTGAATTTATAGCCCGCTATAAAGTGAGCGGTCGTGCTCATCGCCTGCATGAAATCAGTCGCTTTGTACGCAAAGCAGGACAGTGGTTCTATGTTGATGGTGATATCCTTTAATCATGTAGTTAGAGCGTACATTCCCGATAAATGCCAGCAGGGAGTCGACCAGCATTTTCAATAGCATCCATTTCACCATACAAAATTGCACTACCGTGTTGCACTCTACGATTATGACCACGACCTATGATGATACCTTTGTGAACCAGGACAGAACCAATCGGAATCTCTCCTTCGGTAACCCCTTTTCTTGCTTCCTGAATAGCAGCGAACATAAAAGAGTCCATCATCCCTCCCCCCTAAAGGCATAAGGTGATATTGAACATTTTATTCAGTCACTCTAAAAAACCCTCGACGGGATGATTCTGTCGAGGGTTGCTTGATACCCACCGCCAGAACAATCAATCAACTTTTAGCTAATGTGTGAATATATGAATTTCATATTTTCAATGAGTTATTCTTGCTAAGCTCTTGGTGGCATCATTTGCGATAAGCGTAAATGGAGGTATGAATTCGGCATGCAGATCGTCAACGGCTATTATGCCTTTAATTACTTTGTGCGGCATATTGAAATGCGTTAATTGCTCACAAGAGTAACCATTGTACATACTGCCAGCAACTATGGTAGTTTCCGTACCGACTACCGGTACTATCAGTTGGACCCGACCATCTTCCAACAATGCTACGGAATAAGGATCGGTATTTTGCATACAATCAGACTCCTCCATGCTATTAAGATGATTTTCAATGTAAAACTCGCCAGAACAATCCAAGGAGGTAAAGTAAGTTCTACCGTGGGGATCGATTTGATTTGTTGAGATGTTTACTGGAAACTGATAATTGTTTCCATTCACACCTTTTATTGATATAGCAACACTAACTCGATTATCGTTCATCCCTTGGCAGGTTAATACTCTTCCCACTGGCTTCGAACCAGTGGGATCGCTATCGATCAGAACAAGATTATCGCTATCTATACTCGTTCTGTCAGATGCACAAACCCAGCTGACACCATCCCAGTTTACCATTTCGTCAACGCTACAAGCTAAATCATCAACAGTTTGTTTTCTTGGGCTATTGTTTTCCTCCCCAGCAACCGCAGGAATTCCTACCCCAGATACTAAAAATGCTCCAATTACAATGATGTAACCTTTCTTCATTTTTTTCTCCTTCTACTAACTGCAAACAGACTCAAACTGACAGAGATAAATAAATCATGCTACCTCTGATGTTCTAGCTGTTGATCCAGTTTAAAGGCGCATGAGGCCGCAAAATTACCTTTAGCAGGCCTCACATCATTTATCTTGATTCTATAGGACTATTAATGAGCAAATGTACTGATAATACTATTAATTGTTCTATGTTACACAATTGTTGTCTCTTGTACCGTGGTACTAATCAGCTAGTCCTATTCTTCAGCAACCATGAAGCGGCTCCTTTGATGGGATTTGCTTTCTTTTTACATTGAAAAAGAGAATTTTCGCTTACTCTGGTTTAAGCAGTTTTTTTAGCTGATCAGTAACTGCAATTTCTTGCACACTGCTTTCATCTTTTAGCGCCACGCCTGAAAGTTTTCGACGTATAGCTTCTTTTGCCAGCCAGATTAGTTTCTTTGCAGCTGTCTCGTAAGGTAATCCCTCTGAGCAAATATTAGAAATACAGTTTCGGTCTGCATCACTGCAACCGACTCTTGGCGCATAGGTCATATAAATACTCAAGCTGTCAGGCGATCTCAATCCCGGACGTTCACCAATCAGCATGATAACGATATCGGCCCCCAGTAACTCACCAATTTCATCAGCCAAAGCTACGCGAGCCTGTGAGGCAATCACGATGGAACCTAGCTTCCATTGTTCTGGAATATTCTTTTTTATTTCGGTAAGCAATGGCTTTGCATGGCGTTCAACCGCCAATGAGGATAATCCATCGCCAACGACTATGACCAAATTAACCGAATCAAATGCAGTTGCCAGCTTGATAGCTTGTAGCTGCCGCCTACTTTGCTGATCAAGTTGCCGTCCATAATCTGGCCGTAGCAGATAACTGGTACGGTCAGGTGCTTTGCTATGCACCAGCTGGATAGAGAACCCCTGCTCTTCTAAATCCTGAGCAAGGGCTGCCACATTCAAAGCAAGATGGACCGCATCTCTCGCCATGGCATGAGATAAAGTAAAATCCAGCAACTCTTTTGTTGGCAGGCTACTTCCTGCCCTTCCCAAGGCAATACGCGCGCGAGTGAACCCTTTTAGCTGCTGCCACGGATCTATGCTCAGGGTTGGTTTATCAAACTTTTTCAATTGGCGCTTTAAAAGTCAGCAAATGATTGGACATACCTTGTAATAAATGATGAACTGGCTCCACTGGCTGAATTTGCCCTTCATTATTCATTATATTCATGTTCTTCAGCCATTGCTCGTACTCTGGAGCAACACCCAGCCCCATCACTTTGCGTAAGTAAAGCGCATCGTGAAAAGAGGTCGACTGATAATTAAGCATGATGTCATCAGCACCGGGAACACCCATGATAAAAGTGACGCCAGCGGCAGCAAGTAAAGTCATTAAAGTATCAACATCATCCTGATCGATCTCAGCATGATTCGTGTAGCAAACATCACAGCCTAGCGGCACCCCCAACAACTTCCCACAAAAATGATCCTCCAGTCCAGCACGAATGAGCTGCTTTCCATCATACAAATACTCCGGGCCAATAAAACCAACAACAGTATTGGTCAGCAAGGGAGAGAAGTGACGCGCAATCGCGTAAGCTCGTGCTTCACAGGTTTGCTGATCTATCCCAAAATTTGCATCGGCCGACAGTGCTGATCCCTGCCCTGTCTCGAAATACATGACATTGTTGCCGATAGTGCCACGATTAAGCGACAGTGCCGCAGATCTGGCTTCGCGAAGTAACGAGAGATCTATCCCAAAATGCTTATTCGCTTTTTCAGTACCTGCAATTGATTGGAATACCAGATCCACCGGTATATTTTTTTCAATCAACTGAATCTGATTAGTTACATGGGTAAGAATGCAGGACTGCGTCGGGATATCGTATCGATGGATAATCTCATCTACCAAATAGTACAGATTCATCAGGGCTAGCAAACTATCTGAGGCGGGATTAATGCCAATGACTGCATCACCCGAACCGTATAACAAACCATCGAGAATGGAAGCAGCAATGCCACGCGGATCATCAGTGGGGTGGTTAGGCTGCAAGCGCACAGAGAGGCGACCAGGCAAGCCAATAGTATCTCGGAATGCGGTAATCACCTGGCATTTCCTGGCAACTAAAATCAAATCCTGATTACGCATAAGCTTACTCACAGCAGCTGCCATTTCCGGGGTAATGCCTGGTGCAATACGCCTTAAAATGATTGAATCAGTACTGTCTGCAAGCAGCCAGTCGCGAAAATCACCCACAGTCAGGTGACTAATCTCGGTAAATGCTTGCTTATCATGCGTGTCGACAATTAAGCGCGTAACTTCATCATTTTCATAAGGAATCAGTAATTCCTCTAGAAAACGATTTAAGGGGACTTCCGCTAAACACATCCGTGCTGCCACACGCTCAGCATAAGTCTCAGCGGCAATACCCGCCAAACAATCACCAGAACGAGCGGGAGATGCTTTGGCAAGTAAATCTTTTAAGTCATTAAAATAATAGCGAGATGCCCCTACGCTGAAGCGGTATACCATAAGTATCTCTCTTGCTTTAATTGCACTGCCGATACCTGAAATGCCTTAGAAAAGGTTGTCGTACCTCAACGTTATATTCAATCAGATCACCCACCAATAGCTCTTCCACTATGATCCTGGTAATTTACCTCTCAGACCAGCTCGACGACATGCTGATTCAGGATTTATGAGGTTTTTTTCAGTGTAACATGAGCTGATAGCATATCCAACCGCCGACTGCTTCACCTTCTAGTGATTAAATTCTAGCCAAGTCTCATCTGATCACTCAAAATAGCCCCCCCTGAAATTGAGTCAATTTGATCTATGAGAAATATTTTTCTACTAATCCTATTTATACCTGCTTTGGTAATGCTTCATGGCTGTGCCACAGATAAGCAGGCTGGGCGCTATCCTCAAGAAGTTGAAACTCCCCACTATAGCAAACCCTATAACCGGAAAGACTGGCCTCACTGGATAGACACTGATGGTGATTGCCAGAACACACGACAAGAATTATTGATTGCGAGCAGTACAATTCCTGTTAAATTCAAAGATTCTCGTCGCTGCACTGTTATATCCGGGCAGTGGTTTGGCGTCTATACAGGCAAGATATTTACCAAAGCCTCAGATGTGGATATAGATCATATCGTCCCACTCGCGCATGCTCACCGGCATGGCGCCAGTGACTGGACAAAAAGGCAGCGCACAGAATTCGCTAACGACTTTGAAAATCTTTTAGTGGTAAGCGATAAAATTAATCAAGCCAAATCAGATAAAGCGCCACATGAATGGTTGCCGCCTCGAAAAGCCTATTGGTGTGAGTATGGAAAACGGTGGGAGTACATTAAGCATAAATACAAATTAATCTATACTAAACAAGAAGAAGCTGCTTTGAATGGATTAGCCAAAACCTGCCGATAGAAGTCTGATTCATTAATTTCAATCATGATACCAACACCATGAACAATTTTATCCTAAAAACCGTAGTTGGACGGGGTGGAGCGTGTGGTGATCCAGGTGCGAGGCAGGGCGTGATGAGGCTGCAGGGCCGTCCCCTGCAACGAAGAGCAACGCCGCATTCGCGCCTGAAGCGACATGTGATACACCCCGTAGCGGCCTCACCATTCTGGTGAATAAGAAAATTTCTAAAATACCTCTATATGTCATGGGCTTAACTCTCCAATCAAGCGGTCAACTGCGGTTTTTAGGATTATCCTTCGATCGAGTGAGAGTTGAATTTAATACTTCCTCTGCTCAATTTGTTTAAGCAGCGCAAACAGGTCGCTGTCAGTTGAAAGCACAAGGGTGGCATCTGCATTAATAATCTTTCGATAGGTTTCCATACTCTTGATAAATTTATAGAATTCGGCTGCCTCAGGTTTCTGCGCGTAAGCCCTGGCATAGATTTCCGTGGCTTTGGCATCGGCCTCGCCGCGAATCTCCTGAACACGCTTGTAAGCGGTCGATTCGATTTCGTGAATATCACGTTCCTTGTTACCATTGATGCGCGCTGCTTCGCCTTCGCCTTCCGAACGGAAACGCTGCGCAATTTGCAAACGCTCGCTGATCATCCGTTGATAGATGCGTTCCAGTACCTGCTGATTGTAATTAATGCGCTTGAAACGAACATCGAGCAATTCAATGCCAAACTCTGCTAATTTGGGTGCGGCTGCATCGAACACTTCTTTCTCAATAGCGGCACGACCCACTTTGATCGGCCGTAAAAGACCAAGTGTACCTGCACTCGTTAAAGATCCAAGACTTTCATCCTGCAGCGGTTGCCGATCTTTATCGGAGCGCACCACTTCGATGAGCTCGTGCCGTGCGATTGCTGTGCGGGTTTCGCTACCCAGGATATCCTCCAGGCGTGACTGGGCGCTCCGTTCGTCTCTCAATCGCAGGTAGTAACGCATCGGTTCGGTAATCCGCCAGCGGGCAAAAGTATCCACCTGCACATAGGTTTTATCCTTAGTCGACATCTCCACCATCGGTCCATCCCAGGCTAGATAGCGTTTGTCAAAACTGTTCACCCGCTGGATAAAAGGTAGTTTGAAATGCAATCCGGGAGTCGTAATTGGATCACCTACCGGTTTGCCAAACTGGGTAATGATGACCTGCTCGGTTTGATCGACCGTATATGCAGACTGGGCTACCAGAACTACTACAGCCAGGATTGATGCTATGCTTTTTATCGACAGATTCATTGAGGCATCTCCACCGGTTTGGATGGAAAAGGCAGCATTGGCAAGATCTGTTGCACCGTATCATCTACGATAATTTGCTGCCTGGCCTGCGGTAATACCTCACTCAAGGTCTCAAGATAAATACGGGTACGCGTTACCTCCGGTGCTTTGAGATATTGTTCTAACAACAGATTGAAGGCAGCCACATCACCCTTGGCTTCATTAATGCGTTTAAATCGATAGCCATCGGCTGCACGTATTTTCTGATCAGCTTCACCGCGTACACGCGGTACTGCTTTGTTGTATTCGCCGTTTGCCAGGTTAATGGCATTCTCCCGATCCTGTTGTGCACGATTCACTTCATTAAAAGAAGGCTGCACCGGTTCTGGTGGATTGACATTTTTCAACTGCACCTGGTTAATGGTAATACCCAACTGATAGCGCTCCGCCAACTGGCGGGTACGCGCTAATGCGGTTTCCTCAATCTCTTGCCGCCCGATAGTGATGATTTCATCGACAGTCCGGTCGCCTACTACCTCCCGCATGACTGCCTCGGATATATCCCGTAAGGTCATGCCCGGATTGCGCACATCGAAGAGGTATTTTTCGGGATCGGTAATGCGATACTGCACGATCCATTCCACCAGAGCTGAATTCAGGTCGCCGGTCACCATCGATTTTTCCAGCTCGGGCTCATCACCAGCCTGATCGGGGTTAGTAAAACCAGGTGTTGCAAAGCCAAATTCCAGCTTTTGCTGCCGTTGCGTTGGTACCGGGATAACGGTATCGATACCAAACGGCAATTTGACGTGTAAGCCAGACGGAACTTTTTCGATATATTTGCCAAAGCGAAGCACAATACCTTCTGATTCGGCCGGAATGGTATAAAACGAAGAAATCATCGCCACGATAAGTAGCATGATCCCGAGCATCCCCAGCAGCGGGCGAATTGGCAGAGCGCTTAAAGTGCGCCCTAAAATCGACTTGAGATCGTCCATTTACAACCTCCGGTTAAGAAAGAAGAGTAATGGATTTGAACAGCATTGAAGAGTCTAGTTGCATCTACTCCTTTTGGTCAAAAAAGGATTGAACCTAGATTCCTCAGCTGATCGCTCGTTCTGATGTTAACATTATGAATATAATAATTTCTCCTACATATTTCATTTTCACCCTCTGGGTGTTTCCGCTGCAGGACGGATTGCGCAATTTTGCAAGCGCATGGCTGCGTTGCAACTCTTTGGAATGGAACGACCATTCCGCATCGTTGCGCCTTGCCCTGCACTCGCAAAATCACACACTCCATCCTGCCCAACTGAGGAATCTAGGTTGAACGTCCTGCTATTGAATGGGGAAGCTAAAATCGGTAACCGAAACGCCCACCCAAAGTGTCCATACCCTCATTGTTATCAGCGAGAAAGGCATTGGAAACGTGATCAAAGTAGACCGACAACGAGCTTTTGGCACCGATGCGATAACCTATTTCAATCGGAATGTGAAACAGTACCCGTGATCCCAAGGCCTTGCGATCATTCTGCTCAAGATGAAGTTTACCGTTGTGCACTGCTCCGCCTATACCAATGCCGAAAAAAATACCACTTATGTGCTCGTATTGCCAGCGAATATCTGTATATAACTTGGAGGTATCCCCCGCAGTATTCGCCGATCCGCCAAAGGCGGGACGAATGCTTCCACCGAGAATATTGACATGAGGTGAAAAGATGGCTTCAAGATTGAAATCAACGCCACTCTCGCGACTGAAACCACTCCATAAACCGCCGGTGTCATGGTGAAGTATGCCGAACTTGACCTCATGCAGCCAAGTAAGTGGCTTCCGTCCATCCGCATATCCTACGGATGAAATAGCACAAGCCAGGCTGAAAACCAATCCCTCAATAATTTGAGTCCGCATGATCAAATCAATATTCCCCAAATCCCTGTATTGGCATATTTAACAATAGACAAAAGGCTTGGTCTATCCATTTTTGATGAGAAATTTTTTATAGACCTCATTGACTCCTTAACCCACTCTAGATCAATCTGTATTTCTGATCTATTAAAGAAACCGTTAGAGCAGCTTCGCTAGATTTTCAGGTTAAGTGTACAAAAATGATGACAGAAATAGCAGTAGATACTGTACAAGCCGCTAGCCTCATTTTGAAGCGCCCGAAATAATCATTACCCTTCCTCAACATAACGCGGTTACCCACAGCCTTATCCACGAAAATTGTGGATAATAAGTTTTAGCTAGAAAACCTAGATCTGCATTAATACTCTCACCTGCAATTATCTATTCTTTATAAAACCAACTTCCAACGACAAAACAAAAATGCTTCACCCTATCCTGGAACAAAGCTTCTCTTTATAATGACTATCTTGGTCGATGATCAATCATCCTCAGGAATTCTGTTTAAGAACTCGAGCTTAGAATTTCTCAGCCCCCAACCTTAAAAACTCAGGTATCCAGAGAGAATTCATCCCGAAAAAAGCATAAAATTGATGCGGTCAAATAACTCTCATAGGTAAGCCTGATGGAATCAAATCGCTACACACGCGGTCAAGAAGCCCTTGCAAGAATTCATGGACATATCGGTGAAGGCGTCATGGATACACTCAAAGATATCGCTCCTGACTTTGCCCGCTTCATTATCGAATTTCCATATGGTGACATTTATTCGCGCGGAGTTTTGTCACCCAAGGAACGGCAAATAGCAACGATTGCCTCACTCACCACCCTCGGAAATGCTCCTACCGAATTGAAGGCACATATCCAAGGAGGATTAAACGTTGGCTGCACTCGACAAGAAATTGTGGAGGTTATCATCCAAATGGCTGTGTATGCAGGATTTCCAGCCGCGGTGAATGCAATACTGGTAGCAAAAGAAGTTTTTGCAGAGCTTGATAAAAAAAATAAGTAGTCGAATTAAATGGTTATACCAAACTTTTCAGCTTTAAATCAGCACGATGAACGAGTAGTAGGCCACGATAACTGTGCCAGCTTCGAAGGCTTGAAGCTACAGATGCCAGCGGATCGCCATCGATGTCATTCTGTAAAAGTAAGGTTGGCTGTCCAGTATTCTCATCAGAAAATGATATGCTTCTTTCAGGAAAATTTAATTCATATTCTGAAAATGTCATTTTCAAAGATGACTAACTAACAGGGATGTTCTATGTGGGGACTCAAACTCGCCGTATGCATACTTTTTGATTTAATCGATTTCACATTTGGACGCACGCTTTTCGTCATTCCTTTTGGGGGAGAACTTGTCGGCTGTGCCCTTTGCGCAGCCATGTTTGGTCCAAGTGGATTGCTATATGGACTAGAAGCACTTGATGTTACAGAACAAATTGATGGATTCATTCCAACCGCAACGCTCATTGCGCTTATGAATAAACCTAAATCTGATAAGTAACATGTGTGGCAAACAGGGTAAGAATAATCTTTTTATGAGCATGGGAGTTGCGCTGAAATGTCCGGTACAGTTACTTTCTTGCGACCCATCATTATGCCCTGGCTTTGAAACCAAATAGCATAACTACGTGAGCTATATTCCGGTGTTTTCCGGTAGTGTTTATCATCATTCGCAATAAAGTTCAGCTCACCATCGCTGAATTGGTACTCAAATATGTAACTCGAGATGTTTACAAATTTACAAAATGAAATCTCACCATTCAATCAAGTTGTTATACCAATCCCTATATAGTTCTATCAGGCGATTTCTCGCTGCCAAGACAAACTTTTTTGATAGGTCAAAGTCTTTCGTGTTCTCAAGCTTTAAGTCATATGCTTGAATGTCAGCCAATTTTGCATGAAGAAGGCTGGCGGCATCTAGATAATATTTCTTACTAGCTTCTTCTGCTCCGTATGAACGATTAAAAGTGAAATCAACTGCAACCAGGTTGCCGATCGAATTTTGCCATGCCTTGCAAACCTTATGAAAGCTACCTATCTCTGCAGCCCTACCCGTGCCATCTAGACTATTTGAAGGAAGAATATGATCGTAATCCCACGGACGGTTATGACCCTTCCACATTAATTTGTTCGAAGGATCAAAGCTTGCAAAATTATTCTCAAAATAACTTCGCTGAACATAAACAAGCAACTCCCTCTCTGATTTCAAGCGTTCAACAAACTGACCAAATTTTATCGCTCTCGCCTCTTCCTCCCCAGGGGGTCGCTGGATACCATGCGAGTCATACCTAACCACGCCCACCCAAAAGTTACTCCAAGCTTCAAGGCAGATTTCACTCGTTTGCTCATTAAGAAGTAATGCTTCGTCAGAGAGAATATCAACATTTAGAGGAGTAAGGACCAATGAGCTCATATTCTCACCCTTCCAATCGGTTTGGAAATCAAATTTGATATCACCTTGCATAATCAGATGATCAACAGCTCTGGCTTTGTTTATCCCAAACCAATGAATCGTAAGCGCCAATCCCAACAGCCGCCGAATTAGGTTTTCATCAGCAATAGGTTGGTATTCATGTTGTTTGGCCTGAAACATCAACCAAACGAAAACATCCCGTGAAGTCCAGGCTATGCTACTTCGAAGATACGCAGGGATACCATATGTTCTCCGCTCACTATACAAAAAGTGATTATCGATCCATTTCAGCGCTCGTGCAATTTCACTACTGGAATCACCTTTTTGTTTCTGTTGAAAGTAGTCTTCAATATGCGAGCGTAGCTTCTTGTCCGCATCTGACGCATCGGAACGAAATATATTTCTTATCCTATCAGGGCTAAATTCACCATGAAGCTTTGTTGCATTCTTATCAGTAAGTGCGACACGTGTGGCCATGCTGATCAGCCGAGCCTCAGTCGTGTGTTTTGGAATGTTGTTGGAACTGAGGATTGATCCTATTTCCGGCCAATAAGCTTTAATCATTGAATAGGCTAACTCTTCATTATCAAGAGGTGTGCCTTGCCGATTAAGCCTTTGGAATATTTGTTCGAAAGTATCGATCAAATTATCGTCTTCGGGAACCTGTAGCGCAACAAGCTTAGTGTTAGTCGCATTTTGCAAACCTTTTTCAATCACACTCTGTAGCGAAGAAGATGATCTTATTTCATCAATTTTGATTGTAAAGAAGTCAATTAGCTCATTCCACTTCGATCCGTGAGCCATTGCTTTCTCTAGGGAAACCAATAATGCATCCAGATCTAAAGAACCGTTCTTAAAATGCTCAAACAACAATGCCAGTGGCACAGGCAAACCCGCGTCGAAGGGTGCAGAGCCTTCTGGCAACGGACGTTTTTGATCTTTTGTCTTTTCCTTAATTTTCTCCATGAATAACCAGATTTTATCAGCGGACAACCGGCTCGATTGATTGTCATGACGATACCCCCAGGGGTGGGCCATCGTGGTGACACGGAAGAGGTATTTCCTTGAACTATTCTTTAAACGAGCGCCAGGAGCAAGGTCAAGCCATAGAACTACTTCATTCTTGAGGTTATTTGACCAGGGATTGTTGAAGCCAAGTGAAATTGCATAGCATCGCTGCTGGCCATCCAAAATATGATGTGTCAAAACTGACGGCTCTACATGTGATGCGCCATACTGAGTAACTTGATTGTTAATCTTCTTGGCCAATACAATAGATCCAATAGGGAATCCCCGAAAGATGGAATCCCAGAGCATTTCTATTTGCTGGGGTTCCCAGACCAAACCCCGCTGCAAAGCTGGAATTCCAGCACAAATTCCTCCACTTGATGATTTGCCTTCTTGCCAGGCTGCTATTTCAGGAAGTGTCAGAACGTGATAATTGGAATTACGATTGAGTTCTATATTCATCAATATCTTCTTTTGCTGAGTTTTTGCGCAGCTGTTATCGATTTAAATTCAACTTTTGTTGAATGAAATATATTCTGCTGTTTATACTTCTGATTAGATCAAGAACTGGACTGAAAAATGGTGTAAAGCAAAAGTGATCAATTGCTTGAATGATGGCCCCTACTCTTTACTAATCAGTATCAATCAGAATGTTTAATGTTTTGTATTAATGCCATTAGAATACAAGACGAGGGAATAAATTGAAAATCAAAAATAAGAATAAATGGTCATATCAAACTTTTCAGTATTGAGCCAGCACGATGAGCAATTGCTTCGTCTTGGTATGCTTGCTGAAAAGTATTTCGCGGATGATCCCAATACATACCTTCTCAAGCTACGCTACTTAGCAGAATCTCTTACCAAATTGTTAGCTGCCCGTACAAGTCTCTATATTTCTTCTGAAGAAATACAATTTGATGAGGTTCGAAGTATTGGTAATCTTGGTCAACCAGTTGATGATTGGTATACTCCACGAAATTTCACCGACCTAACTAAGCTCAATAACAATTTTTGCAACAGCTCAAAGCAGATCGGCCACGAAGCGGTTAACCTAAATAATGACGCTGATTATGTGGGAATCAGTAGGATTCATCATTTGTCATGACTTTAAACGAAGCCCAGACTCGCCAGCGTTATATCGACAGTCAGCTCGCACAAGCAGGCTGGGGCAATGACGAGCGTACAGTGATCGAAGAGTTTGAGCTAGGTACTAAGCAAGACCGGAAGTCTGACTATATTGAAAAGCACGGTTTCGTTGATTACGTGCTTCTTGGTAAAGATGGTAAGCCTTTGGCGCTTGTTGAAGCCAAACGCACTAGCCGTGATGCGTTGGTCGGCAAGAGACAAGCCGCTGATTATGCAGATCAGATTCTGGGTAAATTTGGCATTGATCCCTTTATCTTTCTCACCAACGGCCAGGAGATTATGCTCTGGGATAGGGATCGTTACCCTCCCCGTCACATCAGTGGCTTCTTCACTCGCGAAGACTTGGAACGACTGTTACACCAAAAACGCTACACCACCCCATTAGCACAAATCGAACTCAAACCAGAAATTGCCGGCCGCCTCTATCAGATCGAAGCTATCAGACGTGTCACTGAAGCAATCGATAAAGCTCGGCGTAAATTTCTACTGGTTATGTCAACAGGCACAGGCAAGACCCGCACGGTCATTGCCCTGATGGATGCACTATTGCGCTCTCGTCGTGTGCAACGCATACTCTTTTTAGCCGACCGCAGGGAGCTCGTTCGACAGGCCATGAGAGCCATCAAGGAACATTTACCCCACGAAAGCTTAGCTCGCATTGAGGGTGGTGACATTCCTACCGGGGCCCGCATTCAAATCGCTACCTACCCAAGCATGGTTCGTAGCTTTGATTCAATTTCCCCTGGCTATTATGACTTGATTATTGCTGACGAAAGTCATCGATCTATCTACAATCGCTACAAAGCAATTTTTGATCATTTCGACGCACTTCAGCTCGGATTAACAGCAACCCCAACGGATTTCATCGATCACAATACCTTTGATCTCTTTGGTTGCGAAGATGGCATACCGACATTCAATTATTCTTATGAACAAGCCATCGCCGAGGACTACCTCGTCCCTTATCGGGTACTTCATGCGCAAACCAGTTTCCAAGTCAGTGGTATTCATGGCGAAATTCTACCTGCCAATCTTCAGCAAAAACTGATCGAACAAGGCATTGATCTGGAAGAATTAGATTTCGAAGGCACGGATATCGAGAAGACAGTCACCAACATCGGCACCAACGACGCCTTGGTCCGCGAATTCATGGACAAATGTCGGAAGGATGTGCTTGGCTTGCCGGTTAAAAGCATCATCTTCGCCACCAGCCATGACCACGCCAAGCGTCTGTATCAAAGCTTCAATAAACTGTTTCCGGATTATCAACGCCGTGGTCTGGCTGAAATTATTGATAGTCACATGGAGCGCGCTGAAGAAACTCTTGACGACTTCAAGTTCAAAAACATGCCACGGGTGGCTATTTCAGTGGACATGCTGGATACCGGCATTGACGTGCCTGCCATCCAGACCTTGATGTTCGCCAAGCCAGTATTTAGCAGAGTGAAGTTCTGGCAGATGATCGGTCGCGGTACGCGCCTTTACAAGGACCCTAAAACTGGCGAGCAAAAAACAAACTTTCTCATTGTCGACTGCTGGAATAACTTTGAATACTTTCAACTCAACCCAGAAGGCGAGGCAGATCACCCCACAGAACCCCTACCAGTACGCCTATTCCGTTTACGCCTTGAGAAACAAGCCCTCCTGCGCTCCCGTGACCCGAATGATGAGCGGGTCACCAAGACATTACAGGCAATGCTGAGCCAACTTCCGCTGGATAACATCAATATACGCCTTCACCGAGAAGAAATTACCAATCTGACCAAATGCTGGCCATTACACACTGCTGAAACAGAGCGACACCTTACCCAGGCCATCGCACCTCTGTTACGCTATACCTGGACTGCATCACTACCCGAACTCCAGTTCCGCATTATCTGCGAGCGCATTGCCGTCGCTTTATTGTCAAGTAACGAAAGTGAGGTGAACAGTCAGGCCACCAAGGTGCGCGAGGCGGTTGCAAACCTGGCGGACAATATCGATGAAGTTAAAGCAGTAATGGAACAACGTGCTTGGGTGCTGAGTGATGGTTTCTGGGTACATCTCGATTTCGACCGTCTTGACATGCTGCAAGAGACCTTTGCACCTCTCATGCGATTTCGCCAACGTGAACGCGATCGGCTAGTCGAGCTGAATTTGCCAGACCAAATCACTAGCCGCCATTGGATAATCTACGGTCCTTCTGGCGAGGGTGCCTTTGCCGAAAGTTACCGGGAGCAGGTCGAAGCTTGGGTACGCACGTTGGTGGACAGCTTGCCTGCCCTAATTAAGCTGAAATATGGAGGACCACTCACCGACAACGACATCGAAGAAATCGCTCAGACACTTAACCAGGCAGATTTGTTTGTTACCGAGGATATTTTGCGCAAAGTCTATCAACAACCTGGCGCGACACTTTCTGATTTTTTGAGTCACATCCTGGGAATCACCAAATTACCCAGCCAAGAGGAAAAGATCAAAGTTGCCTTTGATCACTTTATTGCGGAGCATGGTTACATGAGTGCCAGTCAGATCAATTTCTTGCGTGCTGTGCGCGCTGCTGTACTGCGGCACCACAAGCTCACCCACGATCAGCTGAAACAGCCTCCACTCTCTAGACTCGGTTCGGTAGAAAGTTTATTTCCACCCAAAGACATTGACACAATCATCGACTTCGCTAATAAGCTGGTTGATGAAGTCGCTTAATTCATAGATCAAGACCTATGCTAGCTCCACACATAAAAAAGAATGTCGACAAACTCTGGAATCTGTTCTGGACCGCAGGCATCACCAACCCCTTGGTGGCTGTTGAGCAGATTACCTACCTCTTATTCCTCAAACGCCTCGAAGGCATCGACAACGTAAGAGCCAAGAATGGACACCCTTCCATCTATACCGGCACAATCAAGATTGGAGAGCGTGAAATCGAGGCAGACCAATGCCGCTGGAGCTATATTGAGCAAGATAAAACACCAAAACACCTAATTGACACAGTCTTCCCTTGGCTGCGCGATCTGGAAAAGCACTTTACCGCCAGTCAGGCCTCAACCAACGACATCGAGGCCATAGGTGGTCGCATGAGCGACGCTTATTTCCAGCTTGATCCCAACAAAGCAGCCATCCTCCAACTGGCCATTGATCTCATCAATAAGCTATTTGCTCGCGTAGATGCTCAAAGCGCTGCTACTGATATCATGGGGGACACCTTCGAGTATCTGCTCTCGGAAATCGCCACTGCCGGCAAGAATGGCCAATTCCGCACACCGCGTCACATCATTCGCTGCATGGTAGAAATGCTTGATCCGCAGCCCGGCGAGCACATCATCGACCCAGCCGCGGGCACCGGTGGTTTCTTGTTCTCCAGTCTCAGTCATATCCTTGCTCAACACACTGATCCCGAACTGCTGCGCATTGAGTGGGATGGGACGCCTCACCGTAACTACGGCGATCAGTTCACTCCAGAGGAATTCAGCGCGGTGCACAAAGGCGACTACTATGTGGGCTTCGACAACGATCGCACTATGGTACGTATCGGTTGGATGAACATGATCCTGCATGGCATCGAGAATCCCCAAATCCACCAGCGCGACAGTCTTGGCAAGCGTCGCGACGATGATCCCCCTCATAAGTCTTTTGGCCTCAGAGAGTTACGACGTGGTACTGGCCAATCCACCTTTCACCGGTACGGTGGATGCTGCCGACCTGGACGGGGCGATCTTTCCCAAAGCGGGGCATAAAGGTAAAAAGGCCAGTCAGGTGATCACCAACAAGAGCGAACTACTGTTCGTCTGGCGCATGCTGGATCTATTGCGCGTAGGTGGGCGTTGTGCCGTTATCGTTCCTGAGGGCGTACTGTTCGGCAACACTGAGGGTCATGTGCGTTTGCGCCGCGAGCTGCTCACCGAACATAAGGTTGAGGCCGTCATTTCATTGCCGGCCGGCGTGTTCCAGCCCTACACCGGTGTAAAAACTTCAATCCTCGTGTTCCAGAAGGAAACCCGCAAGGACGACCGCAACCAGTGGAAACCCGTGGATGCGCCACGCACCCAGCAGGTCTGGTTCTATGAGGTAGAGCAGGAAACCTTCACGTTAGATGCCAAGCGCAACGAACGCCGTGGTCAGGACAATGATTTGTGGGACATGCTGGCCAAATATCGCCTGAGCAACGAACCTGATCAGGCCGAGCGCGATTACTTTCAGCCGGGCTACAACACCGAGCGCTGGCGCATGGTAGACGCACACACGCTCAAGGTCTTCTCCGATGAAGCCGAGGTGGTGCGCTGGAAGGACCAGGTGGCCGCCATCAATGAGCTGTTCGCCAATCTACCCGCCAACCC
The DNA here is from genome assembly GCF_033063275.1 of Nitrosomonas sp. Is37. NCBI lineage: Bacteria > Pseudomonadati > Pseudomonadota > Betaproteobacteria > Nitrosomonadales > Nitrosomonadaceae > Nitrosomonas > Nitrosomonas sp. Is37. The sequence goes on from NZ_JAWJYP010000028.1 coordinate 25,663, forward strand.
GGAACAGGCCCTCGCCCAAATCGAGGCCACGCAGCAGTCCCAGCTCGTGGCGCTCGCACAGGTCATATTCAATAAATCCATTGCCGACGAGCTGGCCAAGGCCAAGTTACCAAAAGATGGCGAGCAGCGCTCGGCGCTCACCGACAAGCTCTTGAAAAAGGCCGCCTCGGACTTCCGTAGCCTGTGCGAGAAGCACAAAGTGCTGTTCGACCCGGAAGAGAAAGTCGCCTATCCGTTCTATCACAGGGCCTACAAGTCCGCTGCCGATGTCGCCGACGCATCGTTCCGCCCCTGTCTGTTGGCAGGTGAAGCGATCGCTGCCGAGGATTCCGACGAAGACCAAGTCAAGCACCAACTCGCCGCAATCGCCAGGGAATACGCACACCTCGACGGCTACGACGTCATGCTGCGAGAGCTAGAAAGCCTGCGGCGCGAAGGCGTGCTCAAGAATGCCAAGCACTGGGTCGCCCCCGTGCGCACCTATACTGAAGATCCGGATTGGCAAAGTGCCGACGACACACCCAAGGGCAGCCATGACGAAGCCGGCAATCCGCGCCCCCAATATCTGGCTGCCAACCAGCTCTACGACGAGCAAGGCAATCTCAATGAGGCCCTGCTCGATCCGGACTGCATCGAGGCCCGCGGCTGGAACCTCTCTGCCAGCCAGTACAAACCGTTCAGCTTCGAAGCCATGGTTAGCGACAAGAGCGTGGCCGAGATGATCCGCGAACTGAAGCAGAAGGAAGGCGAGATCATGCAGGGGCTGGACCGGTTGCTGGCGCTGGTGGAGGGGACAGAATGAAGCTTCCCCATGATTGGCTAGTAGCCCGTTTAGGCGATCTTATTATTGACATGCAACCGGGGTTCGCGCAAGCGCCCGGCGAAGGCGATTCAGGCACGGGCCAAATACGTACGCACAATGTGACCCCGAACGGTGAACTGAGTCTCACCGACCTGAAGTACGTCTACCCTTCGGAAAAAGAGGCGGAGAAATATCTCCTGCAGAAAGGCGACATCATTTTCAATAATACCAACAGCGAGGAGTGGGTAGGGAAAACGGCTCTTTTCGATATCGACGAGCCACTGCTTTTTTCCAATCACATGACACGCATTCGTGTGAACACGCAACTAATGTCCGCAGAGTTCTTGGCGCGCTATCTCCATTTTCTCTGGAAGATTGGATTTTCGCGAATGCGAGCAAAGCGTTGGGTCAGCCAAGCGGCAGTCGATCAACGCGAGCTTTCAACTTATAAAGTGCCGCTCCCATCGCTTCCAGAACAACAACGCATCGTCGAAATTCTCAAGCAAGCCGACGCCCTGCGCCGCCAACAGCGGGAAATTCTCGACCAAGCAAAAAAACTCCCCGCCGCGCTGTTTTTGGAGATGTTTGGCGATCCCATAACAAACCCTTTTGCGTTTAAGACTCGCCCTCTCGTTAAACTAGGAGATCTTGATCGAGGCGTATCGAAACATCGCCCGAGAGACGCTGGCTTTCTGTATGGAGGAAAGTATCCGTTTATTCAAACTGGTGATGTAGCGAACTCTAATGGATGGATATCTAACTACTCTCAGACTTATTCAGAAGCAGGGCTCGCGCAAAGTCAGCTTTGGTCGATCGGAACTCTCTGCATTACAATCGCGGCAAATATCGCAAGAACTGGAATTTTGGAGTTCGACGCATGTTTTCCAGACAGTGTTGTTGGGTTCCTAGCAGGTGACGAAGTGACTTCTGAGTATATGATGTTTGCGATTAACCTTTGGCAAGGTGTTATTGAAGCGCAGGCACCACAGGCAGCGCAGAAAAACATAAACCTCAAAGTACTTCGCACGTTGCGGATACCTGTACCGCCGATCGACAAACAGAAAGAGTTCAGCGTCTGTATCAGAGAACTAAGGCAAACAGCCATAAAGCTTGAGGAGTTTTTCGACGACTTTGGTTTATTAGAATCTCAATTACGTATCAGGGCATTCGCTGGCGAGTTAACGCAGAACTGGCGTGAAGCGCACCGCGCAGAGTTGCAGAAATGGCTCCGCGAGCACGCTGATCAGTTGCCGAAAAGGATCACGCGCGTTAAATTCACCGAGATTGCTCCGCCGGAACGCGCTGCCCCCGGCCGCCCCGCCCGTCACTGGCTTATGGACCAGCTCAGCACGTTTCAGGCGCAGGTTTACCAAGCGCTAGAAGAGTGGAAAGGCACTCTCATCCCCGCCGAAGATCTCGACCGCTTTCTGGTACAGTGGCCCATTGAGCATCTAGAAGATGCGCATGACCAAACGCTGCGCGCACTTAACCAACTATCTGGGCTGGGCCTGATCGCACGTGTGAGCATTCCCAATCAACATGGCGAGTACGTCACAGCCTACCGCATGTTGCGCGAAGATGAATTAACCAAATTCGACGACTTCGAACGCTTGGGTACCCCTAACTGAGATGCGCCTGCTTTACCTGCATGTTCGCAACTATCCACCATTGGAGGACGTGGAACTAGTGTTTAATTGCAAAAATAAGTTATTTTATTATCTTAGTTAACCAGTTGTTTTTTATAGATATAAACCTCAGAAAACTTATAATGAATTAATGCAATTAAACACTAGTTTTCCGCAAGCCATCACTTCCAGAGCGGGAGTGCGCGATCCGTTTTGTCGTCGGCGCCAATGGCAGCGGCAAGACTCACCTGTTGCAAGCAGTGGCAGAAACATTCCTTGCCATGGCACGAAAGAGACCACCCCATTTCCCTGTGACTTTGATCTACGAATTAGGCGAAGGTATCGACAACAGAATTGTGATATTTGATAGTCCAGGCATAGGGAAGAATACCGGCTGGTGGAAATCGATAAACACCGCAGGTTTTCCTGATGCAAATGATAATACCAAGGATAATTTGCGTGACATTCTGACGCAGGCGAGAAATGGTAATGAAAACTGGGAGCCGCTAATTCGAGACGGCAACTGGCCTGGCGAGAGTGTTGGTCTGCCCATGACAGTGTTAGTCTATACCACTGGCAGTCTCGAACCATGGCAAGCGCTGTTCCACCGTGAACCTAGCGCAGCCAATATTGATATCGTTTCTCAGGCAGATGACTACAACACTACCCTCGAACGCCCCGCTGGTTGGAACCGCCAGCAAGAGCTCGACTACCAAGCCATGCAAGCTACGGAAGAAAGCCGCGCTGAACTGAAACAGTTGCAACAGTTGGCCGAGGAATCCACAGCGAAAGAACACGATCAAACTATCTGTCAACTGCTCGATCCGATGCTGCTCAAGTTTGCACTCACCGCAGTATCGCTGCATCAGGCTATGCAGGATTACCACCATTACGCCACAGACGAGGCTATTCAGGACTTCATTAAGCAGATTCGTGACAATCCTGATAAAGAGCAGGGGCTACGTCGCCTACTTTCCCAAGTCGGCTGGGTCTGGCCGGTAAGCGTAGTGTTACAGGTGGATTTCAATCCAGATAGTTGGGGTGAACGCGAAGCCATGCAGAAAAGTAGTTTGCTTCAGGCACTCTATATGTTGAGCAATGAGGTGGTACGCGAACCTGAACCCAGTACTCAACGACGGCTGTTCTTCGACCTAAAGGCTAAAGCTACCTCAGATACTAAGCAAATATTGCAGGAAAATGCAATGGGAGATTATGCCAGTCGAGTAACCACGTATGAGTATGTGGGTGATGCCTTGATACAATTCCTTGGCGGACCGATATGGTCTTCGTTCAGCATCTTCAAGACCTTACTCGATTTACGCCGCCAAGGCCTTCTCACCGATATCCAGATCGCGATACGCAAGGCGGATGTAGAGGATATCTTGTTGTTTGATGAACTCTCCGATGGCGAACAAGTGTACCTCGGTCGCATGGCCCTCTTCCATCTGCTCGAAGGTGAAAGCGATGCACTCTTGCTCCTGGATGAGCCAGAGGTCCATTTCAACGATAAATGGAAACGTGAAATCGTGGACATCATCGACGGTGTACTGAAAGAACGGGCTAACGACGTTCTCATTGCCACTCACTCTAGCATCGCTCTCACGGATGTTTTCAACGACGAGATCATTCTGTTCCAGAAACGTAGCGGGCACTCAGTGCCGATAGACATCCGCTCCACTACCTTTGGTGCCGATCCTAGTGAAGTCATGATTCGCTTATTTGGTGTACCCGATAGCATGGGTGAGCGTGCCCTTGAATGGCTCGATGCGCAATTAGAGCGACAATGGACAAAGAACGACCTCCCAGAACTTGAAAAATTATTGGAACGCGTCGGCCCTGGTTTTTACCGTTCAGAACTGCGCGGTATTTTAAGAACGCTAAAGGAAAATGCTGCACAAAATTAATCTACCGGCATCAACTCAATATCTTGAGTGGATGGTAAAATTTCAAAGCGATCTGCTGCACGCACTTTGTGATCCCAATTTGACTGGTTCCCATGTAACCATCGAATGGGTAAAATTGCGTCGTCCAGATATTGACACTGACTGGATTGATCGCTTCTGTGCCTGGTATAAGAGCGGCAAGTCCATTCTTGACCGCATGCAGGTGGTTGCAGCTCTACCGAATGCTGACAAGCAAATGCTCGTAGACCACTATGCAACCAATATCTTTTATGCCGATGCATTCGATAACTTCAAAGCACCACCAGCAATAGCACCACTCCCTGGCGGTCTTTCGAGCAATGCTGCTGCGGCCTACCGCGATTTCTTTGAGTTGTTCTACGATCCTATCTTCTATAGTAACAAGGGTTACCCGATCATCGATTCGCCGAACACAAACAATAAGCGTTTCAGCAAAGACAACTATTTGGAAGCTTATCATGCCGCTAATCCAGATGTGAAAGTTTGCCCACTCTGCGATGGCTCAATGGATGGCGCAGAACTCGACCACTGGTTAGCCAAAAAACATCTACCTGAACTCAACTGCTATCCGCAGAATCTTGTGGAGATTTGCGGTACTTGCAACAGTCGCTCAAACAAAGGCGAAAAGTTAGCACTAGATAGCAAAACAACCAAACCCTTTGACAGCTGGTTTCATCCCCATCTGCGTCCCGCAGCAGGGCACTTCGAAATCAAAATTGATCAGGGCGTTCCAATGCTCGTGTCGGATGATCCTCTGATACAAACCAAGCTGAATAAGCTTGATGGGCTCATAAATTTGAGTGAACGCTGGTCAAACGAATATCGTAATCAGTTTAATGGTATTAAGCGATACATCCGTAGCCAATGTCGGCGCGGCACTGTATTCGACGAGAATGGATTGAAGGATAAGCTTGAATCTTTGAAAACCTACGCAGAGGCTGGACAAGGAATCTGTAATCACAATCTACTTGAAACATCCATTTTGTCTTTAGCACTTGTTGACGACTCCAATACTTTTGTTGAATTACTTATCTATGCAAATGAGTGTAATTGATACATGAGCGACATCAAACTCTTCCGTCTTGCCAAAGGCTTGACCACCGAATTGCAAGGAGATGCATCCGATCTCGAAAAGCCCTTACAAACACTAATTGAAAATAATCTGGAGCCTTTGCTCGGTATCCGTTTCCTGGCCACTGAATTTTCCACCGGCAAAACTCATGCAGGCCGTATAGATTCACTGGGGCTGGACGAGAATAATTGTCCTGTTATCTTGGAATATAAACGTTCTACTGGTGAAAATGTGATCAATCAGGGATTGTTCTATCTGGATTGGTTAATGGATCATCGTGGAGATTTTGAACGCTTGGTAACCAAGCAATTGGGTCATACAGTTGCTGATTATATTGACTGGACTGCACCACGTTTGATTTGTATTGCTGCTGACTTTACGAAATATGATGCCCACGCCGTCCAACAAATTAATCGTAATATCGAGCTGATTCGTTATCGCCTATTTGGCGAAGAGTTATTATTGCTGGAGTTAGCAAATGCTACCACTGTAAGTAACAGCAATAGCGCGATAAAAAATAGAAAAGCGGGTAAGGCTGCAACAACGACCAATGAGAAAGTATCCAGCGGTGACAGGAGCTATGCTGAGTGGTTGGAGTTGATCTCCGATCCCTTGCGCGAGTTACTGGCATCTCTTGAGAATTACATTATTTCTCTGGGTGATGATGTACAAAAAAAGGGGCTTAAACTTTATGTTGCTTTCAAGCGTTTGAGAAACTTCGCTACTGTTGTAATTCAGAAAAATCGATTACTACTCTTTCTGCACTTAAACCCTGCCCGTCTGGAATCTCTTCCCACCATCGCTCGCGATGTTAGTCAAAGTGGCCACTGGGGCACTGGCGATCTTGAATTGAGTATTACCAACGCAAATGATCTTGACCTCGCAAAACCATTGATCCGCATGGCTTATGAGGGACATGGAAGTCAAAGAGATAAAATTAATCAATAATAATGTTGGTTATTACATGCAATAGTATGGATTTCATATCATCCGTCCTGCTTACAACCCTCAGTAGTCATTAAATTTATATAGATTATAAGATTTTGAATCACTTACATATTTTTACAGATGGTAGTGTTCATACTCAGTCAAAGGTGGGATATGGCGCTTACCTGGTGGTCGCTGACTTGGCTACGCCGATGGAATCGCTAAAAGATTCAGTGAAAGTGAAACGTTTTGAACAAACCAGCTCGACCAGATTAGAATTGCAAACGTTGTTGTGGGCGCTAAATGAAACGATTTCTTTGACCGATAGCGGCGAGATGACCTTGACGATTTATACCGATTCACAAAATATCATAAGTCTGCCCGGTAGGCGCATCCGCCTTGAACAAAATGATTATTTTACGAGTAAAAACAAACGGCTGAATAATTACGAGCTATACCAGGAATTTTATCGACTGAATGCCAAGCTTAATTGTAGATTTGTTAAGGTTACTGGCCATCAGCCGTCTAGCCAGAAAGATGAGATCGGTAAGCTGTTTAGTTTGGTTGACCGGGCATCCAGGCGTGCATTGCGAGAAAATTTTTAGCGCATGGAACGAGAAGCATATGAAATATTGAGGTTAGAAATACTCGCCAATTTCGCGCTGGTTGTTAGCATTACGCCTTAATAGCGAAGCGCTCCAGGTGTGGCGGTTTAATCCTGAACCACCCTACAGCGCGCGTACTTTTACCGTCTTGCCTTTGACCTTGCCTGCTGACAATCTGCGCACAGCTTCACGAGCGATGTTGCGGGCGACAGCGACATAGGTCGATTGATCTGTCACGGTGATTTTGCCGACTTGCTCGCGCGTATAACCTGCTTCGCCTGTGAGCGCACCCAGCACATCGCCAGGGCGGATCTTGTCCTTACGCCCGCCGAGTATTTGCAGTGTCACCATGGGTGGCGCCAGCGGGGCATGGTCACCAGTTTGCAGCGTAGCCAGATCATGCCATTCTGGTTCGAAGCCCATCATTCTTGCAATCGCCTCTACTCGGGGCATTTCGGACGGGCTGCACAGACTCAGTGCCCAGCCGTTTTCATCGGCGCGGCCCGTACGGCCAATGCGATGGATATGTATTTCCGGGTCGGGCGTAACATCGACATTAATGACCGCTTCAAGCTGCGTGATATCCAGCCCACGTGCTGCCACGTCGGTTGCCACCAATACTGAACAACTGCGATTGGCAAACTGGATCAGCACTTGATCACGTTCACGTTGCTCCAGATCGCCATTCAAGGTCAGCGCATGAATGCCTTGCGCCTGCAATACTGCCAGCAAATCATGGCATTGCTGCCTGGTGTTGCAAAACGCTAGCGTACTGACTGGTCGATAGTGGTTGAGCAACTGACCGACGGCCTGCAAACGCGCCTCATGGCTTATCTCGTAGAAACGCTGGCGTATCTTGTTTTCCTCATGCTGTTCCAGCAGTTTCACTTCCTGTGGATTACGCAAGAATTGTCGTGCTAATCCCGCGATACCTGCGGGATAGGTGGCCGAGAACAGCAGGGTTTGGCGCTTTGGCGGGCAGCGCTTGACTACAAAAGCCATGTCATCGTAAAAACCCATATCCAGCATGCGATCGGCTTCATCGAGCACCAGGGTATTGAGTTGCGCCAGATTCAAGCTGCCGCGCTCCAGATGATCCATGATGCGGCCGGGAGTACCGACGACGATGTGTGCACCATGCTCCAGGCTGGCCATCTGTGGGCGCATGGTGCTCCCGCCACATAGTGTAAGGATTTTGATATTGTCTGCAGATCGTGCCAACCGGCGAAGCTCCTGCGTGACCTGATCGGCCAGCTCACGCGTTGGGCACAGCACCATGGCTTGCACCGCAAAGCAGCGTGGGTTTAGATTAGTAAGGAGTGCCAGCGCAAACGCTGCTGTCTTGCCACTCCCCGTCTTTGCCTGTGCGATCAAGTCGTGCCCGGCGAGCGTAATCGGCAAGCTGGCCGCCTGAATCGGTGTCATCGTCAGGTATTCAAGCTGCTGTAATGTTGCCAGTAGGCCAGGCGACAGCGGCAATTCATTAAAAAGGCGCCCGATAGTGTTGGCTGCGGCCGAAGAGGTTGTCTGTAAAGTATTATTCATCCACAATTATCCCAGATATCAGCAGAACAAGCATAGAATTGTATTTTTTTAACAAAAGAATTAAAGAAGTGCACGATCTAATAAGGTGGTGCAAGATACGTTACCTTAACTAAGCGTCATCTTTTGGGAACATATGATCCCGCAGCATGTCTCATCCGCTTGATGCTTTGCAATATCTGCTTTGACAGTTAATGTCCGACTAAATAAATACAATTGAGCTACATGAAACTAAATAAACAATATACGAACGACCGTGTTGGCTGGCAGTTTGATAACAGCTATGCTCGTTTGCCTGAATCTTTTTATGCCCAGCTTCATCCTGTGCCAGTGCGTGCGCCGCAGGTGGCAATGCTGAACCATGCTCTGGCAGAATCGCTGGGGCTGGATATCCGCGCACTATCTGGTGAAGAAGCGGCCTTGCTGTTTGCAGGTAATGTGCTGCCTGATGGGGCTCAGCCTATCGCGCAAGCCTATGCCGGCCATCAATACGGCCATTTCACGATGCTGGGCGATGGAAGAGCGATATTGCTGGGCGAGCATCTCACCCCGACAGAGGACAGATTTGATATTCAATTAAAAGGTTCTGGTCAAACCCGGTTTTCACGGCGTGGTGATGGTCGCGCAGCGCTAGCGCCCATGCTGCGAGAGTACATTATCAGCGAGTCGATGCATGCGTTAAATATCCCCACTACGCGCAGCCTTGCCGTGGTCACCACTGGCGAGTCAGTAATACGTGAAACCCTGCTGCCCGGTGCGATACTCACGCGGGTGGCAGCAAGTCACATTCGTGTGGGTACGTTTGAATATGTTGCGAGAATGGAGGGTGTAGAAGGAATCAAAATCCTGGCCGATTATGCTATCCACCGCCATTACTCGGATCTTGTCGAAGCTGAGAATGCCTATCTTGCGCTGTTACACAACGTAATAAAACGTCAGGCCTCACTGGTCGCAAAATGGATGCTGGTTGGCTTCGTTCACGGTGTAATGAATACCGATAATATGACCATCAGTGGTGAAACGATTGATTATGGTCCTTGTGCGTTTATGGATGCATACGACCCGAATATCGTGTTCAGCTCGATTGATCATCATGGCCGCTACCGGTATAGCAACCAGCCACTTATAGCACAGTGGAACCTTGCACGTTTTGCTGAAACATTATTACCGCTATTACACTCGGATCAGGAGAAAGCAGTCGCTTTGGCGGAAGAAGCGATCCACCACTTCTCCACTGTCTTCCAACACCACTGGCTGGCGGGGATGCGTAAAAAGCTAGGGCTATTCATTGAGGAAGCAGAGGATATGGAGCTCATCGAGACCCTGCTGACATGGATGCAACAACATCAGGCCGATTACACCAATACCTTCCGTGCGCTGACTGCGGAAATCTTGCCTGATGATGCTCTGTTTCGTGATGAGGAGATTATAACGTGGCATACACGCTGGCAGACGAGACTATTGCGCCAAGCTGAGTCCAAACAGTCATCATTGGGCTTGATGCGAGCGCATAACCCTGCGGTCCACCCGCGTAATCACCGCGTTGAAGAAGCGCTGACAGCCGCCTCTGAGCGGAGTGATTATGCTCTATTACAACGACTGCTTGCGGCAGTGACGAACCCTTACACCGATGCGCCAGAATATCATGATTACCGCACTCCGCCATTACCTTCAGGGCACGTGTATCAAACATTCTGCGGTACGTAGTCTTCTATTATTGCCACCTAGTAACCTCATAGCCCTTTTCTTGCGAACAATGGGTCACGAAATTGGCATAAGCCTGATCAGGCTGCGAGGGTTTTGCATAAAAGAGCCCTCGCATTAACCCCCACACGGCGCCACTGACTGCTCCCACCATAGAACCCGTGCCAGCTGCACCGGTAACGGCTCCTCCAGCAACACCGCTCGCTGCCCCCTGCTGCTGCTCCGATAGCTGTACTCGAGCCTGATTATAAAGGCGTGATCAAACCCTGCTTGATTAAGCATCAGCTTTTGCAAAATGAGCGAGATCTATATATGTGGACTTTCTTAACATAAACTTCATAAAGTTTATGCTAATAATAACGCGACAAAGTAAATCTTTGTCGCGTTATTATTAACTGGGAGGTTACCTGATCATGAAAATAATTGGTGTCGTAGCCCTTATAATTGCCATGTTAGATAACATTGTGGCAATGGATACACAGCACAATTTTTTATTAGTTTTTATTGTTGCCTGTGCCGGCGTCATGTTATTAAAACTTGGTACTAAAAATACTTCAGCAGCAACGTATCAGGGCAACCTTATATTAATCAGCAGAAACCAACTTACCCGCATAAGTTCTTTTGGGTTAAAGCAAATTAAAATCAAGGTTGCTGAAGCACTGCAAAAGATTAGTTCAAATACGGACGAAAGAATTGATGCTAATATTTCGGTTGAGAACGCTCTATCTATTTGCAAGAAAATAGTTGAAGAAAATGATTGGCGTATTTTAGATCAGAGCCAGAATCATATTCAATGCAAAGAATTTTTCCAAATTTTCTCCTTTTATTGGCCAGTTAAGGTTGAAATTATTGTATCTAGTAATGACTTATCTCATACAACAATTTTTCTTCATGGCTCTGTTATTGGAGGGGGTTTGATACAAAATCGACGCCTCCAGGAACAGATAAGTAAACTTAAGAGCAGAATAGAAATAATGGCTATGCGCGAAACACCTGTCTCCTTTTTTGTTGTTCCTTCAGCTGATAATCAGAATACAGTAAAAAAAGAGCTGGAAAAGCTGTTATCGCTTCACCCGGAAGGTACTCTTACTGATAAAGAGTTTAGAGAAGCAGTGAATGATAAATTAATCAAAGGAGATTAAGGAAGACTAAATATCTTCAACAAAACAGGAGTCTTGATAAAGCTAAGTGCCAAAACTATGGCTTTACGTTACTATGCTTTCAGTTGAATTACCTCTAGAAAGCTCGAAGGTAATTCAACTTATTATAAGCATAAAACTATTTACTTACAGGATATTATGCACTTCTTAAATGGCTACTACTTGTATTGAAAATTGAAATATCCTTTTTGGGACGAACCAGTAATATCCTGGATCCAACTTTAGAGACCAGCTGTTCGGCAACTGTGCCAACATAAAAATGCTCCAGTCCTCTACAATTAGCTGTTCCTACTACCAGCACGTCTGCACCCCACTCTGAGGTGGTAGCAGCAATCGCATTGATAATACCATTCACACCTTCTTCCTTTTTAACATCCAGGAGACGTGTTTCAACATTCAATTCATTAAGATAAGTTTTGACTTTTTCCAATATTGCAGCGTCAGTCTTTTTAATGACTTCAATATCACCACCATCCTCGGAATGGACGATGCCTAATGCTGCATTATGATTACTGGCTATATTCACTGCATCTACCACTGCATCTACTAATCCGAATATCATATTAATTGTATTCTTATTATTAAATTTTAATTCTTATACTTTCTATGCTTTCTGTGGGCGAACCAATAGCACTGAAGCATCAACTTTGGAGATCAGTTGTTCGGCGACTGATCCGATGTATAAACGCTCCAATCCTCGACGGTTACTAGTTCCTACTGCCAGTAAGTCTGCTCCCCATTCAGAGGCAGCAGCAGCAATCGAATTGGCGATACCAGTTAAGCCATACGCAACCTCAGCTTGCAGAAGACTGGTTTCTATGCTTACTGCGTCAAGATATGATTGGGCTTGTTCCAGGATCTGAGAACCCGCTTTTTTAGCGGCTTCGGTATCACCACTCACGCAATGGACAATACGCAATGCTGCATTGTAAGTATTGGCAATATTTACTGCTTCCTTTAATGCCTGCTGAGCAGTATCACTACCATCAATAGCGATCATTATTTTCTTGTACATAAGACTAACCCTCTTATGAGCATTTATTCTGTTTGAGGACGAAGTCATGATATCTTCGCCCTCAAATCACTGAACAGTTTACTTATTCAATATGTCTAGAATATGTAAACATGATTACTGTAAATTACTGCTACTGTCTCTTTTTAAATTACTAAAGTATCGTTTAACAACTTCTTTTCCTGGCATATTATCGTGCTTGGTGTAGACCATAAAATGAATGATTCCGTGTACCACCATCGCAATCAACATGCCCTCAAAAATACCTACCTTGTAGACCAAGCCGCCAGTAAAAAGCGCTAACATCATGGCATATGGGCCATAATGTGTAACATGCACCAACCCGGCAATCATCTTATAGCCGGTAAACATCATGATCGCCGCCAATGCAAATTTTGGTAAGTAATCTAAAACCTGCGGATTGAGCATAAAAAAGCACACTACTGAACCAACGATCAAAACGGAAAATTTGGTCATTGCACCTGCTAATTTATTGGTTGTACTCTTAGCCAGGCCGTCCAGGTTGGTCATGCCGCCAAAGAAACTTGAACCAAAATTAGCAATCCAGATAGCAAACAAACTATTATTGCTATTTGTTTTACGTTTAAGCGGATCTATTTTTTCAATGGCAGCGTTACTCATGACCTGCTCAATGACATCAACAATAGCCAGCATGGCACAGAAAAAGAACATATAAACCAGCATCAACATTGTTGTACCCTCAGTTGGCAGCGGTATTCTCAGTTCAAGAGGAACATCTGCCACAGTTATCATGGGTACAGAAACAAACTGCGCTAAAATCACGCCACCAATGATCAGTGCGAAATAAGGAATAGCAGGTTGGGTATCTTTGAATTTGGAAAACAAGAACACAAACACCCCAAGACCAGCCGCAGAAATAGCAGCCATCTGAATACGGGAAGCATTCCAGAAAGTTTCAGTAACGAGTTCTGCTGGTATTTCGTAGGTAAATTCTGAGAATTTCAAGAATATCTTTAGTCCTATGCCTGCTAACAAGCCTTCCACTAGATAAACCGGAACGGCAACAAGCAAATATCTTTGCCAATTGAACTTCCAGATGATCGCCTGCATCACCGCGGTCATTAAAATACAAAAGGCCATATTTTCCATGCCAAAAGTAGACACCCCCAGAGCCAACACTGGAGCCAATCCAGCCGCAATTCCAGGTGTACCAATATAATTACCCGGTTTGAACCAGGCATTGATCCAACCAACTAAACAGGCAAAAACCACAGTTGCCAAACCCACCTTGATCGGATAATCAGACATCATCGCAATACCAATCGATAGTGGAATGGCCATGGCACCAGTTATCACACCTGCAGCGGTATCACGCAAAAAATACTGTGATTGAAAAGCAGCAGAACCTGATGGAGCAGTGCCCCCCACGTCCTGCTGTCCGTCTTCCAACGGTTTATTTTCCTTTTCCATTTGTGTAGCCATAAATTACTTTTCTCCTAAAAATCTGTAAGTAATAGACTATAAAAAATCCTTTTGCCCATAGATCATGGAGGTTGCCGTTAGCTTTGTCCTTTGCGACTTTGCGAGCAAGTAGTTAGTCCGAATATTGTATATGGGTTATCTTTTCTCTTTTTTAGCGATCTTTAATGAAGATTCTTATTGCTTACTTACGCTTATTTCTATAAGCGATGGACAATCCTATCTCAATTAAAACCGTGATGTATATTAGGGAAACCATTGTTTTCTTATAATGGTTACCCCCTGCCATCTATAAGTAAAACCCTTATAATTGAGAGTGAATCTATTACCGACTAATAATGGATTCCATTAGTTAATTTAGACCCAGAAGATTTAGTTAAGATAGGTATAAACAAATCATCCACTGCTAGGTTCTATTGGCATTTCGTAACAATCAACGAAAACTGGTCCATTTTGTATGGGAATGAATCTCAGAACGGAACTGACCGATGAACAACGGAACTGACCGATGAACAATGGTGAATTTATACCAACTGCTGTTAGCCAGAAATTACAGAGCGTTTAGCTGGTTTGTCGCGGCATTGATTTAACTTCGCTACGCTAAAATGTCAACAGAACATAGCGTGATGCGGAATGAGGTAGTGTGCTTTACACTTGAGACCAACTTAATGGTGAGAAGAATAATTCTAGATTAAGGTGCGAGGCAAGGCGCGATGAGGCCGCAGGGTCGTTCCCTGCAACGAAGAGCAACGCCGCATTCGTGCCTAGAGCGACATATGATGCTCCTCGTAGCGGCCTCACCATTCTGGTGAATGAGAAAATTCCGGAAATGCCTCTATATGTCATGGACTTAACTCTCCAATCAAGCGGTCAACTGCGGTTGTTTTTAGGTTAAAAGATATCCTCGTTAAATATGCTGCTTAAAGCTATTTATGAGCCTGATCAATAGGCTCCTCTGAAAACCAGCGAGTGGCATAGCGTATTAAATCGGCGCCATTTTTTAAATTCAATTTGGTACGAATATTAAAGCGATGTGTTTCAATTGTTTTAATGCTACGGTTAAGTAGCGTGGCAATTTCTTTACTGCTATGTCCAGATCCAATCAAATGTAACACCTCAAACTCGCTAGGCGTTAGGCTATTAATTAACTGCTCATGCTCTGGATGTCCTGCAACCATGCGATTCAGCAATTTTGCATTCATTTCCTTGCTCAGATAAACATTACCTTTCAAGACTTCACGGATAGCCGTAAGCAAAACTTCACCTGGTTCCTGCTTCATTACATAGCCTGAAGCGCCTGTCCGTAATGCACGTTCGGCATAAACCGTCTCGTCATGCATCGACACAAACAGCACTGGCAATGCAGGTTGCAACGCATGCATATATTTTATTACTTCAAAGCCAGAACTTGTTTTGAGCGTTACATCCAATAAAACGATATCAACCTTATCAGCTCTCTTGAGTATCGCCAGCGCTTCGTTACCATCGCCAGTCTCAGCGCAAACCTCCAAATCTGGCTCCATATTTATGAGCATCGCCATACCGTGCCGCAACATGGCATGGTCATCCACTAACATTACCTGTGCTTTCAAAGTCATCATATTAAATCAGTTGCATTTCCAAACGCACTTCCGTGCCTCCTTCCGGACGCATTAATAATTCCAGCTTGGCGCCTAGCTGTTTTGCACGATATTGCATAATTTTGATACCCATTCCCTGTGTTACCTCATGCTTTGTACCCACATCGACAATACCACTTCCATCGTCGCATATCGAAAGGCAAAGCATCCCCTCTTCAAAACTCAAAAATATTCTCAAATATCGTGCACCGCCATGACGTATTGCATTATTAGCCGCTTCTTGTGTAATTCGATAAAGATTTAGTGCAAGATTATTATCGTTAATAATAGT
Organism: Nitrosomonas sp. Is37; assembly: GCF_033063275.1. Lineage (NCBI taxonomy): Bacteria > Pseudomonadati > Pseudomonadota > Betaproteobacteria > Nitrosomonadales > Nitrosomonadaceae > Nitrosomonas > Nitrosomonas sp. Is37. Next base: position 41,406 of record NZ_JAWJYP010000028.1, read on the forward strand.
TTCATTTTCACATACAAATTCACAATTGATCTTATAAGTCGAGGCTATTCTCGATGCGAGTGCTTGTAATGCCGCTATCAAACCATTTGCTTCCAGCTCAAATGGTAGCAGCCCCTGAGCTAACTGTTTGATTTGTACTACCGAAGCCTGGGCTTGCGCTGCAATGGAAGCAGCCACTCCTGCCAAGCTCTCTTTCCCCAAAGCAGATATTTTTTTCTCCAACGCTCTGGCCTGATAACCAATTGCAGCAATCCGCTGCCCTAGATTGTCATGCAATTCCTGTCCGATGGTATGCGCCTGCTCTTCCGCAACAAAAACCAATGCTTGTTCTAATCGCTTGCGCTCAAGCCAACCCGCAAGATCGCTTGCGATGGCATTGATAAGCTTTTGCTCCTCAATTACTGGAAATGGTTGGTCTTCAGAATAAAACAACCGTAATTGACCACAGACCTCATCGTTGACGATAATTTCAGACAAATAGGTACAAAAAGAGTTTTGATCCTTATGCCAGTGATAGCCAACAATCTTATCGGTGATTTTAGTCTTTGATCGCAAAGGGCGTATAAGACCTTGATTATACTGACCGGAAATGTATCGCCAGTCATAAAGTTCAATTACGGCAGTAGCTATTTTCGGGAATTGCATTGCTGGTATCAAATGCTCAAAAATATTCTGGCAAACATTATCCACTGATACATCTAGTCCCATCCCACGACGAATTTCATAAAGACAGGTTATTTCCTTTAGACGTTTACGTAACTCTAATTCCTTATGACTCAATTCTATGGAAAATAGCTCGGCTTTTTCTTTAGCCTCTTGCGCTTCCCGTCTGGAGTTAATCAGTTTAAGTACAAACCAGTTTAATAGCAGTATTTCTGCAGCTATCAATCCGGCAAGATATAGAATAATAAATTTTAACTGTTCAGCTACCGGTTTGAGCAATTCTTCCTCATCCAACTTCAATACCATGCCTAAACCAATCTTATCTAGCGGAGCATATGCCGCAATTACCTGCATATGACGGTAGTCTTTTACAGCCATAACACCACTTTTTCCTCCTAATGCATTATTTATTGGCAACAGCTCTTCTTTTGTTGCATGGTACAAGTACTTGAATTTCACACCATCAATCTGACTCATAAGACAAGCCATTTCCTGCGCACTATCTCCCGGAGCTTGAGGTGCGCATAATATGAATTCTCCAGTTTCACCAATCGATCTTATTTCGCTAAATCTCCGAGTCAAATGCGGCAAAAAACTCTCTGTCGTAAAACTGCCGATGCGATTTCCATCTTCATCTAACACATCTTCACTTGTGCGTAAAATGAATTGATCATCCCACAATAGATAGGTGTTATTTTGTATAGTCAGCGGTAACGATTGAGTTTGTTTATCAGAAAAATGACCCACCTGTGACAATACATTCCCGTGCACATCATAAACGATGGCTGCCGAGAAGCCGATCTGTGTCAATGAATTAACATTCCGATCAAGGTCGTGCAGTGCATTGACGTTATCCGGTTGAATATTAAGTTGCTGGATTGGCTGAATCATGAAAGGCCGCATGGCTAACGCACGCGTATCAGCAAGACCCTTTTCAATTTGAATTTCAAATAAATACGTTTTACCTTCTAATGCTACATCGAGTCCTCTACCGAGTGCAGATTCAATCTGCTGATGCATCACATCATAAACTGCAATGCCTGTCGTCAGAGTCAATCCTAGTAACAATAGACCCCCAATAATACTGATTTTCCGGTGTTCGTAAGTTATAGCCAAGTCACTCGCCTCGTTTTTTATGTTTATTTTAGTTTATATCTCATGTGCTTATATGGAAGATCAACAAATATAGAGTGTTATGGCTATCATGATTAGAATTACAGGTCAATTACCATACAATTCCAGAAAGGAAAGTCAGTTTTAATATTACAAAAAAATTAAAAATTAATGCCAAAAGATTTTTCTTTAAAGTATTTGTTCCCGTAAAAATTTGGGTAATTGAATTAATACGCATGAGTCGCAAAAACTAATTAACAACGAAAGAACCACGAGATATCTTTTGAAAAATATTTTTTTTTGTCAAAATAAAAAATTATTTTGTGGATAAGATAAATTTATCTCTTTGAATCTCTTTTTTTGTGGATATTGCTGCAGACATAATGTTTATTGCCTGAGTTATTCCATTTTTAAATCAAACCTAACTTGGTCGGCTTCACCTTGCCGTATTGTTTATACTGTCTGCGGCTCGCTCTTGCGTCATGTTTGATTTAGAAATGGAATTAGATTAAAAAGTACACATAGTCTGTGAGGAAAAACAATCAACATGAAAAAAGCTGCACTCGTTATTTTAATGACTGTCCTTGTATTATCTGGCTGCAGCACAATTTATTACCTTGAAGACGCAGAATACGAAGGCAAGAAAAAGTATATCGCAGCGAGAGCTGCAATGCATACTCGCTGTATCGAGAGTACTGAACCGCTCCCCACGCCGCTTATAGAGCGGAAATTGATCGCTTTGATTCCTTCCCAGGAATTCATCTATACAGCTATTCAGAAGAACTTTAAAGATATATCCCCGGATTTTCCTATGTCTAGGGAAGATCTACGTATTGAACCATTATATTCAGGCGCCAATGAAAATTTCAGAATGGTGGTTGAGCTGATAAAAAAGAAAAACCTGTATAGAACAGTTGAAATGATTGAGTATGAAAGTTTATCAATCCCTGAAGCCAGCGCAGATACAGATATATTTCATGTTGTGTTAGCTACCGCAACTAACCGGAATGATAAGTATTACTTGACCAGAGAGAAAAGAGGAAAGCTAAGAATCGATTATGGTGCGATGAATCCAGATTGTGCCAATGTTCGCATTAGCTTCATGTCCTCGATTCAATGTGAAACATTCCGTGATAATTTGTTATCTTCTCTACAGACACTTGCATTGCAGTAACGCGTTAATATAAATATAAAGCCGAGTTTGATTGCTTGCAGGGTAAACAGTTTTAAAGGTACCGTTGGCGTGAGGCGAATGGAGATTCCCTTAGAAGCTGTTTGGAAACTCCTGCTCTAGGTTAATCGCCTCAACATAATACGGGTCATAGCGATGTAAATCCAAG
>NZ_JAWJYP010000029.1:0-41603 GCF_033063275.1 Nitrosomonas sp. Is37
GCCATTGAAGTTTTGTGTCGGGGTAATGGTAAAAGTGCCATTGAGATTATCGGTCACAGTGCCATCAGAAGCGATTAGTCCTGCTATTTTCAGCATATCACTAGTATCGACATCATTAAAGCCTGCTAAAAGATCAGCTGCACTAACAATATAAGGAGTATCTTCCGTGCCATCCGCCAATGCAGCAGTAGCTGCGCCAGTAGGTGCATCGTTAACGCCTGTGATCGTGATATCAATTACTTTCGTCGAAACTCCGCCATTTCCATCTGAAACTTCAATCGTCACTTGGTCGTCTGCGGTTTCACCCACTGCTAAATGTTGGAATAAAGAGCCAGGATTGTAACTAAAAGTGAACTCAGTGCCTGATCCCATATTAGGCGTGAGTGAAGACGATCCTGTTTCTGAGACACTCGCGCCACTTGCAGCAACTATTGAAGTGGTTACTGCATCACCATCGAAATCAAAGGCTGACAAAGAAAATGTCAATAAGGTATCTTCATCAGTGGCTTGTGAGTCCGCAGCGATCAATAAAGGAGCATTGTTTCCAACAACATTGAAAACATAATCATTAAATTGCAATCGCTCAACATGTTTCAGGGTGTCGATACCGTCGTCGCCGTTACTCGTATTTAAATCGGTGATAGTAACTTTTCCTTCAAACCAATCTGGGTGATCGCCATCACTTTCACCCTCTCCATCATCCTGAGTGATAACCCAACCGTAATCAAAAATTGAACCGCTAAATATAGCGGTATCAATACCTGCATTCCCATAGATTTTATCGTTACCAGCACCGCCTTCAATGACGTCGTTACCGTTATTACCATGAACAAAATCATCGCCAGCACCAGCAGTAATACTGTCGTCACCGTTGTTACCATTGATAAGATCAGCATCTGCAGTGCCTAGAATATTGTCATTACCATTAGAACCATTAATTTCTTTATTTTTTTTATTTGACACAAAAATACTCCTCGTAAATTATTGTTTCAAATGTAAATTTAAGTGATGACACATACTGCATGACATCGGAATACAAATTAACATGATTATCTTATATAAACAATATTTTTGTCGTTTAGATGAGACAGAATACTGGTTCACCATGGCTGGCATAAACTAGCGCCAGATACCACTCATCCTCAGGGCGATATTGCGCGAGGATTGGAAAAAACTTAAGGAACGGCTAGATGAAATGGTAGCTGCGTGGGATAATCTCGATTCGGAAGCATTGCAAACAGGCGTTATTGTTGGTGTTGCCGTCCAGATCGACCGATGGTGAGTGCCACGATGACGCAAGAGTATGCTTACTCTTACAGAGCAGTCAGGTCCTCTCGATGGAGCCTTCGATAGACTGGTGTTGCCCCATCAATAGCGATTACCTGCAGATTTTCATCAACGAGATTGCCCGCCGTTACCCCGGTGATAATGTTGTTATGATTCTTAATAGCGCCCGCTGGCATAAAAGCAAGAATTTCCATTTGCCTGAGAACATCCGTTTGTTATTCCTGCCACTGTATTCACCTGAATTGAATCTGCAGGAACACCTTTAGGGCGAACTGATAAAAAAATACTTTCATAACTGCGTATTTGACAGCATCGATGCCATCAAAAATTATTTGGATAGCGCATTATATGATCACGAGAAAATGCACCAGTTTTAATCAAAAGTATAACCGGCTGGGATTGGGATTATTAATGCAGTTTTTAGTGAAAATTAGAATAAGACCTTATCCCTTACCCTTTTACCCTTTTCTGCATAGCTACAGGATTACCCCATTCTATTGCCACAGTAAGCTCGTAACCCTTTTGCCCATGATTTCCTGATTAAAAACTACTTCGGCTATCGGCGTGTCGGCACAGGCGATACCGTAACAAATATGTAACGGTAATAAATGATCTTCTCTTGGATGACAAAATCGAGCAGACGGCGCTTTTTCCCACTCAATCAATCGCTGTTCGCGCTTTTCAGGTGAAAGATCCTGGCTGGTGCACGTTTCGATTAGCCAGCTATCAAACTCATTGTTTTCTTTGCTGCCATCAATTTCCCGCGAGAAAAATACTTTTAAATTATGAAACGACATACCTGAGCCGATAATCAAGATGTTTTTCTTTCGTAAAGACGTGATGGCCTTTCCTAAAGCGATATGCTTTCCAGGGTCTAAATTCTTGAGCAGCGATAACTCGATGCAGGGTATCTGCGCATTCGGATACATCAGCTTGAGCGGTACAAATAAACCATGATCAAAACCTCGCTGTTCATCAAGTCTTACTGGAATGCCATTTACTGCTATCAGTTCAAACACTTTTTTAGCTAACTGTGGGTGACCATCTGCAGCGTATTGAATTTGATAAGCTTCAGCAGGAAATCCGTAGTAATCGTAGATTATTCCAGGATGACTGCCACTTGTTATTGTCGCTATATCTTCCTCCCAGTGGGCACTAATGACTAGAATCGCTGACGGCTCACCCAGCTTGCTTACGATCTCTTTCAGAAAAGAAACCATCTTCTCATGTGTTTTATCACCTAGAATGGGCAATGGCCCACCACCATGCGGTAAATACAAAACCGGTGAAAGCGTTTCAGATGTTCGGCTGACCATATGAATTCCTAGTAGTGAAAAATGCTAAAGAAGGTCTGAATAATGAGCTGCTGTGGCACATTATTTCATTTCTAAATCAAACCTGACTTTGCCAACTTCTTTTTGCCGTATTATTTATACTGCCTGCGATTCGTTTTTGTGTCATGTTTAATTTGGAAATGAAATGAGTTCGTTGTGCGGTGCCTCTTCACCTAACTGTGTAGCTCCCCCAAAAGTATCTCCTGATAATGGGTTAGTTCTATGTTTAGGAAAGTAAAGTACGCAGTTTCTGTTCTAACGGATCGAGTACTCCGTCATCTACCCAGTATTGGGTATGAGATAGTGGATTCCAACTCTTTAAGAGCCAACCCATCATCCCTCCTCCTACGTTAATGGGGTGATCAACAACTACTTTTCCATACTGATCAGAAAGTACAGCTAATGGCCAACCCAGGACATCATCTTTGTCATAATAGTTATGCCATTCAAAGCTATTGTTTGGGTGGATGGGAAGGATGTCATCCTTTGCATGCGCGGCAACGAAGATAGGGATATTGCAGCCTGTCGTAATGAATACGCGAAAATGCGAGCCTCGAAGGAAAGCAACTTCTTCCTCTTTAAGATTTCTTCCCCCAGTTATGTCCGCCGCTGCATCTGAAATATTCTGCCAGATACCAGTCGTAGGCAGCTTGTCAGGAGTAGTCTGATTGGCATCCCAGAAGTAGCATGAAATTACCTCACAACCAAGAGATTGCGCCAGAAAAACTACAGGGCCGTCGCCCTCCATTGCATCCCGCGCTTTAAGCAATTCCTTCGCGATTGTGACTTGTGCTTTCCAATAATCACTACCATTTCTGTCCTTATTGCTTTCAAGACCTGTTGCGTCGGCAAAGCCAAAAAGTAAAAATTTCCGAAGTTCATCCCATTTTAATTGGCGGTCAACACTATGCCAGACGCGATCTTCATTTGATTGAAGAATATCTTGGTAATAAACTTTCCCCATGTAGATATTATCTGATAGTGATCCTAATCGTCTCTTTAGTTTCTGTACGATTTCCTGGTTGTAGTTGAGGTCGGTTCGTCCCATTCCATGAACAGTAATGAATGCAGCTTTCTTTGGCATAGGTACCTCCTTTATGTGGTAAGGGTTAACCAGAATTGGGTCTCCGAAATGAAACTTCACTTGGCCGGATCAAAAAGTAAAAAACAATCAACAAAGCAGATCGGCGCTTGAAACTCTGCAGAAGCAACAGATCAAACCAATTCACTTTTATTGCAAGATAATGCTAAGGGATGATAAATAGGCGGGCAATAATGCAACTGTATACAATTTTCACCCCTTGCCATAAAATTGAAAAAAGATCTATATTTGAGAAATTCTCTAAAATGTATAAGTTACTTCAATAACTTAATAAGATTTTTATAGGGGAATGGGAAAGCAGATAGTGTTCGTGGATCTGATTACCATAACGACATCAGACTCTGCGACATCAGACTCTGGCCCCGATTAAGACGCCAATAACAAAAACCGCCCTGAGAGGGCGGTTAAAATATTTTAATCATCATATTTGCATCATATTGGAGCGATATGTTTAGCTCTAGCCTTTTGATTTTTTCTCATCAGCTTTGTCCGGCATAGATTCACGTTCCATCATCGCACTTGGCGGATACTGCCCTGGTTTTGGTTCCATACAGGCAGTTAGGGAAGATGCTGCTAAGAGTACAGCTAGTATGAGTGAAAGTTTCATTTTTGCAGTCTCCTATATAGAGAAAAAAATAAAAAAACTGAAGTCAGAGTAGCTTAATTATTTGACCCCAATTTTTCTGATTGACACTCCTGAAGCAGAGCAGAAGCAACGCATCAAACTAATCCAGCTTCGCTTTATAGTAATGTTAAGAAATAACAAATAGGTAGGCAATAATGCAATTGCATACATTTTTATCCCTTCGTCCCTGAAACCATCAGGAAAGAATAGTCACGTGCCCTAAGAGATGCGTGCGCTTACGCCCTTCAAACAAACCGCAGGATACTGTCTGGATAACGCCATTTCAAGGCGCGATAGAGACAACAAACCGGGTAGAGCGCCGGCCAGCGTGATGATCGCAGCAAGATAAGCCTGTCCAAGTCCAGCGCGCTCCAGAAATAGGGTGAGCATAGCCAGCACGGGAAAATGCGCGAGGTAGAAAAAAAGTGCTGTCTGGCCGAATACCAGAATGGGACCATATGGACGGATGCTGATCTTCGGCTGCAACCATAGCATAGTCGCCAGCATGATCGCCATCAGTCCCACTTCTAGTGAAATATAGCTGATGCTCGGCGGATACTTGCTGACATGCAGCCACTGGATGAGCGAATGGTCTTCGCGATACAGCAACATGTTGCCGTAGCCGTTAAAGCCACGCACGAGCAGGAAGCAAGCTAAGGCCAGCAGGCTTCCCATCAATAGTACGCGAGCAACCGACCAGGCGCTTTTCTTGCGGGTTGTCAGCCAGTCGCCAAACACCCATCCCAGCATCATGATGGCGAGCCAGGGAATCACCGGATAGAGTACCGTAAATGATTCGCTGAACCAGGGAGCGAAGGTCAGTGCCAGCCAAAGCGGCACCTCACCTTGAGGCTGCCAGAACAAGACGGTGAACGCTTCCCCACCAAAGAGCAGGGTCAGCGCGCTGATCAATAGCACGCACTTACCCAAACGATAAAGCAGCGCCATCATCATCATGCTGATACCGATCGCATACAGTACTTGCAGATACAGCTTTCCACTCAGGAATGAAAACACTACGATATCGAGCAGCGCAATGAATGCGCCGCGAATGAGTAGATCACGATCAATGGCTTTGCTATCCATGCCTTTTTCACGTCGTTGCACAATACTGAGCGCCATGGCCGTTCCCGTCAGGAATACAAAGGTAGGCGCGCACAAATGCGTTACCCAGCGGGTGAAAAATTGTTCGGCAATAAAACTTGACCCGACCATATGCGTGACGATGGTATCGTTTGCGACACGCCCCAGGTTGAAAAAAGCGGAAGCGTGATCCAGCGCCATCAGTACCATGACTACACCTCGCATCCAGTCGAGAGCTGCAATGCGATTTATGTTTTTATCCATTTGCTCCAAGGCAATGAACCTTTGTTGCTAGTGATCATTTTTACACATTGTCGGTTGAGTCCCAGGAATATCCTGGAGCGCCCGCGCTAATATGCCCACTTTTTTCAACGTCAATGATGTAGACCCTGCCTGCACCAGGCTGATGCGTATTAGCTGCTGCCATCACTGTATTGAAAATAACATCCACTAATTCATCAGGAGCAAAAATTTCAATGCGCTTTCTCGGCATATACGGAGAATAATCCTGCTTACTGTTAATTTTCTTTTCTCCAAAACCTTCGCAGTCCGAGATACTCATCCCTGGAAAGCCAGGGATGGCTTGCAGGGTCTGGGTGAGTTTCGATAACATGAATGGCTGAATATAGGCACGAATTTCTTTCATGATATCCTCGTGTTGTGTTGTTTATCAAAATTGTGATAGAGCGCAGGAAGCAAGGTCAGAGTCGATATCGTCGCGGTTATCAGTCCACCAATAATAACCACTGCAAAAGGTTTGGCAGTTTCCGATCCCACACCAGTAGAAAGAGCAGCAGGCAATAGCCCCAGCATTGCCATCAACGCTGTCATCAAAATAGGACGCAATCTATCGACGGAACCCTGTAAGACCGCTTCAGAGATTGTCATGCCTTCGCGCCTTAGGGCATTAACATGAGAAACCAGGATTATCCCGTTCTGGACTGCAATACCGAACAACACGATAAACCCGACCGCTGCGGAAATGCTTAAATGGATGCCAGTAAGCAATAAAGTCATCAGTCCACCGATCATGGCGAAGGGCACAATCGACACAATCAGAAAGGCATTTCTGATCGAGAGGAAAGCCCAGAATAGCAACAGGAAAATCATGGTTAAACTGAGCGGTACGATAAACGACAGCCGTTTCATTGCACGCTGCTGATTTTCGAACTGACCACTCCAGACAGTACGATAACCGGGCTGCAGCACAACTTGTTCAGCAATTTTTTTCTGAGCTTCTCTTACAAAACTTCCCTGGTCACGTCCGATTAAATTGCATTTGATAGCGATACGGCGCATACCACCCTCGCGAGTAATTCGTGAAGCGCCTTGATTAATCCTGATATCAGCTAACTCGGCTAATGGGATATGACTGCCATCCGAAGACAGAACGGTGACATTCTCAATTGCCCCCACCGAATCGCGCGCTGAACTAATTAACCGCACTGTAATGTCAAACAGCCGTTCGCCCTCCAACATTTGCGTAGCCGCTTTTCCTCCAATTGCCATTGCAATCACATTTTCCACATCAGCGATATTAATTCCATAACGTGCAATTTTTGCCCGATTTATGGTAATGACCATCTGAGACAGACCTGCTTGCTGTTCAGCAGCCACATCCGTAGCACCCTCTATAGAACGTAGTATATGGGTGATTTGATTCGCTTTTTCTTGCAGGATTTTCAGATTTGGGCCAAAAATTTTGATGGCAATTTCACCCTTGACACCAGAAATGGCTTCCTCTACGTTGTCTTGTATTACTTGAGAGAAATTAAACTGCATGCCAGGGAATATTGCTAGACGATCCTTCATCCCTTTAATCAATTCATCCTTGCTTGCATACCGCCAAGTACTCTTTGGCTTGAGATCTATTAAGACCTCGATGTTATTAAAGCCCTTCGGATCAGTTCCGTCCTCGGGATGTCCCAGTTGTGTAAGCACAGAGCTTGCTTCGGGGAATTCAAGCAAGCGCATACGCACATCTGTTTCCAATTCTTTAGCTTTGCTCAAAGAAACTGAGGTAGGCATTGTGATTGTTAGCCAAATATTACCTTCGTCGAGCTTGGGCATAAATTCAGTACCAATCCATGGGATCGAAGCCAATGACAACGCCAGAGCCAAGCTCGCGCCTATGAATAGCCTGGAAGAATGGCGTAATACCGCTTCCAATAGCTTCTGGTACCATTGTTGCATGCTATGCACCAACGGATTATGTCGTTCAATCAGTTTAGGGCCAATGAAATAACTTAACAGGACGGGGATTAAGGTTAAACTGATGATAAGCGCACCTGCCAAGGCAAAGCTGATTGTGAGCGCCATCGGAGAAAATATCTTTCCTTCGACTTGCTGAAACGTAAAAATGGGTATCATTGCAACAATGATGATGGTCTTAGTAAACAATATGGGTCGGGCCATTTCTCCCGCTATTATCAGCATGGATTGACGCATATGCGCTACACTCATCTGTTGACGCATTTCCAACGTCATTTTAACCATGACCGCTTCGACCATGACTACCGCGCTATCGACGATGATGCCAAAGTCGATAGCGCCGAGGGAAATCAAATTGGCGGAAACATTCGCAATATCAATCAAAATAAAAGCAAATAATAAAGACAGCGGAATAACAATAATGATCACCAATGAAGCTAATATCCGGCGGAGAAAAATAAGTATAATCACCAGAACCAGTGCGATACCCTCCAACATATTCCGCTCAACTGTATGTACAGTTTTCTGGACCAGATCTGTACGATCATAAATGGGAATAATCTTGACCCCGGGAGGTAAGCCATAATGGTTAAGGTGGTTGATTTTTTCTTTTACCCCATTCAACACTTCAATGGCATTTTTTCCTTTGATAAGTAAAACTATCCCCTGGACTACATTATCGTATTTGTTATAGCCAACAATACCACTGTATGTCTGTGGGCCAATAATGACCTCGGCGATATTTTTGACAAAAACAGGCGTGTCCTCCTGAGTAGAAACAACAATTTCTTTAATGTCATCAACAGATTGCAACAAGCCAGTTCCTCGTACTATCAATGCTTCATCACCATACTCAATAAAACTGCCACCGATATTGGCATTACTGGCAGCGATGGCCTGATAGACTTCAGGAAGAGTGAGTTTGTAATTTTTTAGTTTATGAGGATCAATCTGGATCTGATACTGCTTGATGCCTCCACCGAAGCCCACTACGTCAGCTACCCCGGGAACACTGCGAAGCATAGGCTCAATCGTCCAATCTTGTATTGCTCGCTGTTCTATTAAAGAAACTCCGGGCGCTTCAATGAGATAACGATAGATTTCACCTATGCCGGTAGTTAAAGGGCCGAGTAATGGTGTTACATCCGCTGGCAAATGAATACCACGTAATCGTTCAAGTACCTGCTGCCGGGAAAAATAATCTTCAGCAGTATCGTCGAAAGTCAACGTTACAACAGATAAGCCAAAAATTGATACGGAACGCATATTGAGCAAATGCGGAAGACCATTCATTGCCCTTTCGATCGGTAAGCTAATCAATTTTTCCACTTCTTCCGGAGCCTGACCGGGATATTGAGTAACGACTTGTACAAAAACATTTTGTACATCTGGAAAAGCTTGTACTGGCAGACGTTCAAATGATCGAATGCCTAGTGCGATCAGTAGGAGGGATGCGCCAATAATAATCAAATGCTGTTGCAGGCAGAATGCGATGACTCTAGTAATCATTGCGTGTTTCTTCTTTTAGCTGCTCAGTTTCTTGCTCGGCGCGCAGCAAGAGCGCGCCATCGGTCACGAGGCGCTCACCAGGCTTCAGGCCTTCATGAATCACTACTTTCTCTTTGAGACGCAACCCCGTTTTGACAAGCCGTTTCTGGTAGTGATAATTACCGATATTGACATATACCCATTCAGATTCATTTTCAGTAAATAATGCTGTTAACGGTACAACTATTGCCAGATCTGTCGGATCGCTTTCCACTTTGACACTGGCAAACATGAAAGGTAACAGACGACCATCTGTGTTGGATAATGTGCAGCGCACCTTCACTGTGCGCGTTGTTTCATACACTATCTGACCAACGTAATCAACTATTGCAGTGAAATCTTCACTGGGAAACGCTTGGACGTTCAGCACTACTTTGGCACCGGTATGGATCAAACCAATATCCTTCTCAAAGATATCGATTTGTACCCATAATCTAGAGAGATCAGAAATGACAAATAACGGTTCGCTCAGATCAGGTTTGATTTCCATGCCTGGATTGATATTGCGCTCTGTGATAACCCCTGAGAGGGGAGCATGTAAAACAAAACGGTTATCCATACGAGGATTGTCGCGTATACCCAGGTTTGCAAGTCTGAGGCGGGCTCTTTCTGCTTCGCTACGAGCACGGATTAGATCATCTTCTGCTTGCTCCAATTGCTTACGTGGCGCGACATCATTATCGTATAGTAATCGCATACGCTGGAAAGTATGGTTAGCCAGGTTCAAATCAGCTAATGCTTCAGCGTAAGCAGCTTGCGCCTGCCCAAGCTCAGGACTATCCAATTCCGTTAATATGTCACCTATACGAACATGGCTTCCTACTTCGGCAATGGTTCCAACCACTCGCCCTGCAATCGGTGAAGAAACACGAACGGTGCGGGTTTCATCATAAGTAATTTTACCGGTTACTTGCTCCATGAGCGGACGCTGGATTAAGTCGATAACTGCTTCTTTGATATAGCTGTGCTTGGGTGATCTTTCGTCAAGTATCACCTCGTTCCTGGAGAGAACAGTAGTCTGCTGCAATTGTTCATTGTTTTTGGGTTGGCAAGCCAGCAACGAGAGGCATAACAATCCGACGATTAGTTGAGCGATATTGAGAGACATTGTGCTCATAATTTTTCGCCCTAAGCCTATGGAAGTCCGACAACATTTAACATTCTTGAAATATCTCCATTGTTAGGCAAGAAGATATAGATGAAAATCTTAACGCACGTTTTTCAACAAGAGTACTGTTTAGATGGATAAGAATTAAGGAAATTCTTAAGATGGATGCCTTTCAGAGATCACATGATTTTCGCATGGTGATCCACAGGTAAAGGATGTGATTTTCTATCCGGCCTGGAGCAGACAGACCAGCTGGTTCTAATGTACTTCCAGCAGATCTAGAGCGTTGTCATCACTCTCTTTTCATGACAATGGAGTCGACATCCCGCCCAAAGCGTGAGGCATTGAGCATGATGTCAGCACGCTCCCATGCCTTCTTGAAGCGAGCCTCGATAAGGACTGCCTGATCATTTTTCTGCTGAGCACGCAACGCTTGCAGCAGACCGTACAATGCCCAGCCATTATTGCGGTTACGCCGCAGGTCTTCCCAGTAAACTGTTTCTGCTTCGGCTGGACGCCCTGCTTCGAGCAGAATTGCTCCCAGCGCCAGACGTGGCGGGAAATGCCATTCAGCCGGTTCAGTATAAACTAGACCATCTTCCAGGCGAACAGCGCGATCGAGATGTGCAATCGCTTCATCGAACTTCCCATGGGCAGCTTTGATCTCGCCGGCCAATACCTCGGGGCCGATGGCGAGTACCGTGCGAGCTGTATTCTGCGAGAAGAGCGTTGCATCCAGGCTTGGGTTCTGCATGATCTTACGCAATGATGCGAGTTCTTGCTCCGCTTGCTGTAATTGGCCCATCGCCACGAATGCAAGGCCACGCACATAGTGCCAGCTACCTGACAGAAACGCATTGCTCGCAGACGGTGCCGGTTCCTGGAGCACATCTTGCCAGTGGCCAAATCGTGCCAGCGTCCAGTACGGGATGACACGAAATATCGCCGTTTCGGGTAACTCGTTCAGCACGGCATCATCAATTTTGGCTGCTGCCTTGCGGGCTGCCTCAATCGCAATCTTGCTTTGTCCATCCAGTGTGGCTGCAAACCAGAGAAAGTGGAGGTTGTGCGGATAGTAACCCATCGGATAGATCCCTTGCGCTTGATCTTGGGCAAGATAGTCTTCATCCGCAGCGATAGCGAGCTGGTTGCTTTTCATCGAGTCTGCATAGCGTCCGATCCGCTGATAAATATGCGAGGGCATATGCACCGTATGACCCGCATCTGGCATGAGTATCAACAAGGTATCCGCTGCTTTTTCCGCACGCTCAGGCGCGCAGGTGGGTTCCATAAGATGGATGTACATGTGCAAGGCACCGGGATGCTTCGGGTTTTTGCGCATGATTTCTTCGGTAATCGCTACAATTTCGGTTGTGCCGTCATAGGGATGCCCATCTGGCATCCAGTAACCCCAAGGCCGAAGATCCATCATCGCTTCGACATAGAGCATGGCGATATCGAGATCATCCGGAAAACGTTGGTGTGCTGATCGCATGGCTGCTGCATAAGCTTGGTTATTTACGCTGCGATCTTCTGCTTTACCCGAGTAACGTTTTTCCAGTGCACGAATAAGCACCTGTTCTCTCGGTGTTGCGGTCACCATCAATGAAATCGCTTTTTGAACAAGCTCAAGCGCCTGTTGCTCTTTTTTTGGATCCATCATTGCATTAATATTGGGCCCTAGCACGAGCGCCTGCCCCCAATAAGCCATTGCCAGGGTAGGATCGAGTCGCGCGGCTTCGCTGAAGGCACGGCCTGCTTCGGCATGATTGAATCCATAGGCTAGATTCAATCCTTGATTCATGAACAATTGCGCCTGCGGGTTGCTGGTGCTTACTGGAAAAGTATGAGTGCCAAGATTTTGCAGCCTGGGCGCGAGCTGACCGGATGGTTCTGAATGATGAGCTTGCTCCGTGCGTTCATGCTTATGAACCGATGTGGATTGATCTGGTCCCTTTACTAAATTTGTCTGAGCGTGTGCGCTTAACAAGGTAGCAACGGTGATTATGAAAACCCAGCTCAGGAAACGAATGATCTTGTATAACATAATTACCCTTTTCTAGTTTTTTTCCAACTCCAACTCAAAATTTGCTTTACCAGTTTTTCTTTGTTGCATCGTCTGGATAGAATGTGATTCCACCTGAGCATTATGTTTGATTTTGTAACGGAATGAGGTAGAGCTGAATGATTGAGTCGGGTCTGACTGATGATCAGTCAGACCCACAATAATTTGTAGAGTTTTTTAATTCCAGAATTTAGCTATTTGCCTTCTAAAACCAGCCTGCCATTTTTATCGACCTTCATTTTAAAAGTGTCACCGACATGTCTTTTGACATGAACCTCATAAGTGGTGACTGAATTCGCTATTTCCTTTTCAATCTTTTCAGCTTCCCCACCTTGTAAGTTTACAATGATAGTTTTCTGAACGGCTTCTGGAAGCTGATAGAGCTTGACCTCTGTTTCATATTTGTTAGCAAAGGCGAGCGTTACAAAAGAGGTAAGTCCGATCGCTAGTATAAGTATACGTGCTTTGACGTTCATCTTGATTCTCCTGTTAATGTTGTTAATACAAACAGTTACACAGAGTTTCTGATAAAGATTGTAAACACGAGTGATTGCTGGCGAGCAGATAGTACTTTAATTTGCTCACTGGCATTCACGATCAATCCTACGTAATGTAGCCAGAGAATGCAACGACAGGATGATAGCAATGAGGAAAACGCAGTTGATAGTTAGAAAAAAAAGCCCACCAGCTTTAAGTGGTGGGCTTTTTCAATGACCAACAATTATCCCCTTACAGCAACGGAATGATCAGTAATGCCACGATGTTGATAATTTTGATCAGCGGATTGATGGCTGGGCCAGCCGTGTCTTTGTACGGATCGCCAACAGTGTCACCAGTAACTGCCGATTTGTGAGCTTCACTTCCTTTGCCACCATAGTTACCATCTTCAATGTATTTTTTTGCGTTATCCCACGCACCACCACCCGTTGTCATGGAAATAGCCACGAACAGACCGGTAATGATAGAGCCCATCAATACACCACCAAGTGCTTGTGGGCCGAGGAATACGCCTACCAGCACAGGAACCAGAACTGGCAGCAATGATGGTGCGATCATTTCTTTAATGGCTGCTTTGGTCAGCATATCAACCGCACGGGAATAATCTGGTTTAGCCGTTCCTTCCATGATGCCTGGAATTTCCCTGAATTGACGGCGCACTTCAATGACCACTGAGCCCGCGGCACGTCCAACGGCTTCCATCGACATGGCACCAAACAAGTAAGGCACCATGCCACCAATAAACAGACCGATAATGACCAGGTGGTTAGACAAATCAAAAGTGAGCAACTTATTAGCATGCTCCAGGCCATAGGTATAATCAGCAAACAGCACCAGTGCGGCTAGCCCTGCCGAACCAATGGCATAACCTTTGGTTACAGCTTTGGTAGTGTTACCAACTGCATCGAGTGGATCAGTAATCGCACGCACGGACTCAGGCATGCCAGACATTTCAGCAATACCACCTGCATTGTCAGTAATGGGACCATAAGCATCAAGTGCAACAATAATACCGGTCATGGACAGCATGGCGGTAGCCGCAATGGCAATACCATACAGGCCCGCCAATGAATAAGCAATCAGGATACTTGCACACACTGCCAGAACAGGTGCTGCAGTAGCACGCATGGATACGCCCAGACCTGCGATGATATTGGTACCATGTCCTGTAGTCGATGCGTTAGCGATATGCTGAACAGGTGGATATTCAGTCGAGGTGTAATATTCGGTGATGATTACCATCAATCCTGTCAGAATCAATCCAATAGCGGCGCAAATAAACAAGCGCATGACCAGTTCACCGCCAGCTATATCAACACCATCATGATTTAACGAGAGACCACCCATAAACCAGACAGTGACGGGCAGATAGGCAAAAAACGCAATGCCGCCTGCAACGGCTAGTCCACGATAAAGCGCATTCATGATTTTGCCGCCTTCACGCATTTTGACATAGTAGCAACCTATGATAGAAGCGACAATCGAGACTGCACCCAGCATCAATGGATAAACAACAGCGCTGGCAGCATCCGACGTGAACAACAAAGAACCCAGTATCATGGTTGCGATGATGGTAACGGCATAGGTTTCAAACAAATCGGCTGCCATTCCAGCACAATCACCAACATTATCGCCCACGTTATCCGCGATTACTGCCGGATTACGTGGATCATCTTCAGGGATTCCCGCTTCTACCTTGCCTACCAAGTCTGCACCAACGTCTGCGCCTTTTGTAAAAATACCTCCACCCAGACGCGCGAAGATGGAAATCAGCGAACCACCAAAAGCGAAGCCAACCAATGGGTGAATGATGTCACTCATAGGCTGATCCGCGGTTGAATCACTGTATAACAGTGCACAATACCCTGCTACCCCTAATAATCCAAGCCCTACTACCAGCATGCCAGTAACTGCTCCGCCGCGGAATGCAATTTCCAATGCTTCATTCAGGCCAGTACGTGCCGCTTCGGCCGTGCGTACATTGGATTGTACAGATACGGACATACCCATGAAGCCAGCAGCACCAGAAAGCACTGCGCCTAAAGCAAAACCAAAGGCTGTGCTCCACGTGAGGGCCACGCCTATGGCAAGAAATAAAAGCACACCAACCATACTGATCGTCATGTATTGGCGCTTGAGATAAGCCGACGCACCTTCTTGTACGGCAGCAGCGATTTCCTGCATACGTGCATTGCCGGGAGACTGAGCATAGATACGCCGGATCCAGATGCCACTGAAAACCAGGGCAAGAATCGCGCTGAAAATTGCGATCGTTAAACCGTTTGCCATAAAGAACTCCAATTAAAGCCAGACCACCTGAAAAACATGCGAAATTTGGTCTGAAAATTTCGCATCAATCATCTAATTTGAACCAGAAACAGCAAGAGCGCCTATTCTATACGTTCTTGCCATCAGAATGTAACTGTATGAGATTAAAGCTTGAATTCACCCAATTTCTTACTGACCGCGATGTTCTGCAGCCGGACATAATCGGGCAATCCATTCTTATAGGGAGGATAATCTTCGCCCTCGATCAGCGGTGAGAGGTATTCACGACATTTTTCCGTAATGCCAAAGCCGTCCTCGGTAATAAAGTCTGCTGGCATCATTTTTTCTACATTGGCGACTTTGGATAATTCAGCCATGCCCACTTTCCAGCTGTAAGGTGTATTGGAGACACGTTCAACCGTTGGCATGACTGAGTTATGCCCGGCGATCGCATATTCAACTGCTGCTTTGCCCATTGCATAGGCTTGCTCCACATCGGCTTTGGAAGCAATATGTCGTGCTGCACGTTGGAGATAATCAGCTACCCCCCAGTGATATTTAAGACCTAGCCCATCCTTGATGATATTTGCGACTACCGGCGCAACACCGCCTAACTGTGCATGACCAAACGCATCACGTAGCCCCTGGTCAGAAAGGAAATTGCCATCCGCGCCTTTGACGCCTTCTGACACCACTACCGAACAATAGCCGAATTGCTTGACATAGCTATCGACTTTTGCAAGAAATTTTTCTTTATTAAAAGTAATTTCTGGAAACAGGATCACGATAGGTATTTCGCAGTCTTTGCTCGAAGCCAATCCGCCCGCGGCGGCAATCCATCCTGCGTGACGGCCCATCACTTCCAGCACAAACACTTTGGTGGATGTTTTGGCCATGCTTGCGACGTCAAAACTGGCCTCACGCGTCGATACTGCTATATATTTTGCAACCGAACCAAACCCGGGGCAGCAATCGGTAATGGGCAAATCGTTATCGACCGTTTTAGGAACATGAATGGCTTTGAGAGGATAACCGAGTGTGTCTGACAACTGTGATACTTTAAGACAGGTATCCGCTGAATCTCCGCCGCCGTTATAGAAAAAATAACCGATGTCGTGTGCCTTGAACACTTCGATCAAACGTTCGTATTCACGCCGGTTCTGTTCGAGGCTTTTCAGTTTATAACGACAGGAACCGAAAGCGCCGGAAGGCGTATGACGTAATGCTCTGATTGCTTCGGCAGATTCTGCGCTAGTATCGATCAAGTCCTCCGTTAGTGCACCAATGATGCCATTACGGCCAGCGAACACTTTGCCGATTTTGTCGCTATGCGCACGAGCTGTTTCCAGAACGCCCGCCGCAGAGGCATTGATAACGGCAGTTACACCGCCAGA
This sequence comes from Nitrosomonas sp. Is37, assembly GCF_033063275.1. NCBI lineage: Bacteria > Pseudomonadati > Pseudomonadota > Betaproteobacteria > Nitrosomonadales > Nitrosomonadaceae > Nitrosomonas > Nitrosomonas sp. Is37. The sequence goes on from NZ_JAWJYP010000029.1 coordinate 16,524, forward strand.
TTGTGCATAGAATGCATTTTTTATTGCCATATGATTTTTTCTCCTGATTGATTAAAACGTTAGCACATCTTTTTTATTTATTTTCGGAAAGAGCTCACAAAAACTTATCAAAAAAATTTTAGGACTTATTTGTGAGCGATGTCATGATGCTGCGGCAAATGGCTTCCACATCACCAATACCGGCGATTTTGATATAACGCGGCGCACCGGGCTTTCCACTGGCTGACCAATTCGAGTAGTACTGGATGAGTGGTTTGGTTTGATCATGGTAAACCTGCAAACGCTTTTTCACAGTTTCTTCTCGGTCATCGTCCCGCTGGATCAATGGTTCACCTGTTACATCATCTTTGCCGTCTACTTTGGGTGGGTTGAATTCAATATGATAGGTACGACCCGAAGCTGGATGTACCCGGCGACCGGACATGCGCTTGATAATTTCAGCATCCACCACATCGATTTCGACGACATAATCGATCGGTATATTGGCTGCTTTTAGTGCTTCTGCTTGAGGAATAGTGCGGGGAAAGCCATCAAACAAAAAGCCATTGGCGCAATCAGGTTCAGCAATACGCTCTTTGACGAGATTGATAATGATGTCATCTGACACCAGACCGCCTGACTCCATAATTTTTTTTGCCATGATACCAAGCTCTGTTCCGGCCTTGACAGCATTACGCAGCATGTCCCCAGTCGAGATTTGTGGGATACCAAAATGTTCTTTGATATGGTTGGCCTGAGTGCCTTTACCCGCTCCTGGGGCACCTAACAAAATGATTCTAATGATTTTCTCCCTATTATCGCCAAGAATATAAGAAAAGAATTGTCTCAATGTCAGCAAATGCAAATTATATCGCAGGCGAGCCATATACTTGAAGTTTTTGCTAATTTTTCGCGAAGCTTCATACGCATCGTGCAATACGCTGCTGCAAGTTTGTTTTTTCCTGTATTGAATATGCGATAATTCAATGAATTGTTAACAGGAAAAAAGATGGACGAAAATAGAAATAAAGCGCTAGCTGCTGCGCTTTCCCAGATTGAAAAGCAGTTTGGTAAAGGCTCGATCATGCGGATGGATGCTAGCGATGTGGCTAACGATATTCAGGTGGTTTCCACTGGCTCCTTGGGGCTGGATATCGCGTTGGGTGTAGGTGGATTGCCACGAGGACGGGTCGTTGAAATTTATGGTCCTGAATCATCCGGTAAAACTACGCTGACTTTGCAGGTGATTGCTGAAATGCAGAAATTGGGCGGGACGGCTGCCTTTATTGATGCTGAGCATGCGCTGGATCCGCAATATGCCAAGAAAATAGGAGTCAATATTCAGGAGCTGCTGATTTCGCAACCCGATAATGGCGAGCAAGCACTCGAAATTACCGATATGCTGGTTCGCTCCGGCTCGGTCGATATCGTCGTGGTGGATTCTGTGGCCGCCTTGACACCGCGTGCAGAGATCGAAGGCGAAATGGGTGAGCCGCAGATGGGGCTGCAAGCAAGACTGATGTCGCAGGCGCTGCGTAAATTAACTGCCAATATCAAGCGAAGCAATACCATGGTGATTTTTATCAACCAGATCCGTATGAAGATCGGTGTGATATTTGGTAGTCCTGAAACGACAACCGGTGGAAATGCCTTGAAGTTCTATGCTTCGGTACGACTGGATATACGCCGCACTGGCTCGCTTAAAAAGGGAGATGAAGTGATCGGCAATGAAACCCGAGTGAAAGTTGTCAAGAACAAGGTGGCGCCACCATTCAAGGAAGCTGATTTCGATATTCTCTATGGGGAAGGCATCTCGCGGGAAAGTGAAATCATTGAATTGGGTGTATTGCATAAATTGGTCGAGAAAGCAGGTGCCTGGTATTCCTACAATGGCGAAAAGATCGGTCAAGGTAGGGACAATGCGCGCGATTATCTGAAAGAGCATAAGGAAATGGCCAAAGAAATCGAGCAAAAAATCCGGATTGCTGCGGGTTTGGCTGAGCTGCCTAAAGTTATTCAAGCAGAAGAGAAATTCGGTGATTGATGAATATCAAGCTGAGTTTACAAACCCGGGCAGTGAGCCTTTTGGCCAGACGGGAATATTCTCGGCTTGAACTGGAAAAGAAGTTAGCCAGCCATGCTCAGACACCTGAAGCACTGTCGGAAGTACTGGATGTGCTGGAACAACGTGGCCTTCTTTCAGCGGAACGGCTAGTCGAGCAAGTAGTGCATGGTCGCAGACACAAATATGGTGCACAGCGAATCCGCCATGAGTTGAAAGAAAAAGGCATTGCCGATCATTTGATCAGTACGGCCATGGTTGATTTAAAAGAAACCGAATTACAGACTGCTCGTGAAATATGGCGCAAGAAATTCGGTGTAATTCCTGAAAATCTGAAAGAACGCAGTAAACAGGCACGCTTTCTGGCAGGAAGAGGGTTTTCCGCAGAAATCATCCGCCAGATTTTGGTTTGCTCAGATGAAGAAGAATAAAGACTTACCCTCATTGATACGTGTATGTGAAATGGAACAAACATGAAAAGCAGTGAAATAAGACAAAAATTCCTTGAATTCTTCGAGTCGCATGGTCATACCATCGTCGCGTCCAGTCCGCTCGTTCCTGGCAATGATCCTACCTTGCTGTTCACTAATGCTGGGATGGTGCAATTCAAGGATGTTTTTCTTGGATTGGACAAACGGCCCTATGTGCGGGCAACTAGTTCACAGCGCTGTGTGCGGGCGGGTGGTAAACATAATGACTTGGAGAATGTCGGCTATACCGCACGGCATCATACGTTTTTTGAGATGCTGGGCAATTTCAGTTTTGGTGATTATTTCAAGCGTAATGCTATCCAGTATGCCTGGGAGTTTCTGACCAAAGTGCTGGAAATTCCCGAGGAAAGACTATGGGTGACAGTCTATGTCGAAGATGATGAGGCGGCTGATATCTGGTTGAACGAAGTCGGTATTGCGCCCGCACGCTTTGTGCGCATTGCTACCATGGATAATTTCTGGCAGATGGGTGAGACCGGTCCTTGCGGCCCTTGCTCTGAGATTTTTTATGATCATGGTCCCGAAGTAGCTGGGGGACCGCCGGGCTCAGCCAATGCAGACGGGGATCGGTATATCGAAATCTGGAATCTAGTATTCATGCAATATAATCGTGATACTAGCGGCACGCTACATCCTTTGCCAAAACCTTCTGTCGATACCGGCATGGGATTGGAGCGGATTTCGGCAGTTATGCAGGGAGTGCACAGCAACTACGAAATCGATCTGTTCCAGGATTTGATCAAAGCGGCGGCACGCGAGACGCAAACTGATGATTTGTCAAACAACTCCCTCAAAGTGATCGCGGATCACATCCGTGCCTGTGCCTTTCTGATCACTGATGGAGTCATTCCAGGTAATGAAGGACGTGGTTATGTATTGCGCCGTATTATCCGGCGCGCGATCCGGCATGGTTACCGGCTGGAACAGAAAGTGCCTTTCTTTCATCGGTTGGTGGATGATCTGGCCAAAGTAATGGGGCAGGCTTATCCTGAGCTCGTGGCCGCTAAAGATCGCGTCGCCAGCGTACTCAAGCAAGAAGAGGAGCGTTTTGCGGAAACATTGGAAAACGGTATGCAGGTGCTGGAAGCGGCTTTGCGCGAACAAAGCGGTATGTTGGCTGGTGATACCGTTTTCCGACTGTATGATACTTTTGGGTTTCCGGTCGATCTGACAGCCGATATTGCCCGGGAACGCGGTATCAGTATCGATTATGCCGGTTTCGAGAAAGCCATGACAGACCAGCGCGAGCGTGCACGGGCCGCAGGCAAGTTCACCATGCAGGGCGGTATAGAGTATCACGGCATCCCTACCGAATTTTATGGCTATGACAGCTTGCAACAGGAGGGATGCGTTCTGGCAATTTACAAGCAAGGCAGTCAGGTTGATTTTGTCGAAGCTGCTGAGGAAGCAGTGATCGTGCTCGACCGCACGCCCTTTTATGCGGAATCGGGTGGGCAAGTCGGCGATTGTGGTGAGTTGCTGGCGGCCAATGGCACCTTTATGGTGTCCGATACACAGAAAATTCAGGCAACCGTGTTTGGTCACAAGGGATTACTAAGCAGTGGACGGTTGGTCGTTGGCGATTCAGTGTTGGCGAAAGTCAATCCAGTCGCACGTGCCAATACCGCCAATAATCATTCAGCCACACATTTACTGCATGCGGCATTGCGCAAAGTACTTGGTAATCATGTTACGCAAAAAGGCTCGTTAGTTAATGCAGATCGGCTACGTTTTGATTTTTCTCATCATGCACCGATGCAGCTCAATGAGTTGCGTACAGTCGAGCATCTGGTAAATGAGCAAATACGTCGTAATCATAACGTAGATACGCAGCAGATGAGATACGACGACGCTATCAAACGCGGTGCAATGGCGCTGTTTGGTGAAAAATACAGTACTGACGTGCGCGTGGTGGCAATGGGTGATTTTTCGACAGAGCTATGTGGCGGCACCCATGTGGCCCATAGCGGTGATATCGGATTCTTCAAGATTATCAGTGAATCAGGCGTTGCTGCAGGCATCCGGCGGGTTGAGGCCGTTACTGGGCAGACTGCAGTGGATTATGCGCAGCAGCGCGAGACACAATTGCTCGAAATTACCGATACCCTAAAAGCACCACCCCAGGAAGTCAGTCAGAAATTATCGCAACTACTCGACCATGTCAGGCAACTGGAAAGAGAGCTAACCTCATTGAAATCAAAGCTGGCTACGCTGCAAAGTGGCGAACTTGGTAAGCAAGTGCGTGAAATCAAAGGAGCGAAAATATTGGCGGCCAGCTTGGAAGGTGCAAATGCAAAAATCCTGCGTGAAACTCTCGATAATTTTAAGTATCAATTGAAATCATGCATCGTCGTTCTGGCAGCGACAGAAGGCGGAAAAGTGACACTCATTGCTGGGGTTACCGATGATTTGACAGCAAAAGTAAAGGCAGGAGAGTTGATCAATTATGTTGCCCAGCAAGTAGGTGGTAAAGGGGGCGGACGGGCGGATATGGCGCAGGCTGGCGGTACCTTGCCAGATAAACTGCCCGGTGCATTAGAGAGTGTGGCCGGTTGGGTAGAGCAAAAATTATAACAATAATATTCAGTCACTCGACTCAAGCAAGCCTAACCGGTTGATAGTAAATTAATCTGGTCTGAGGAGAGAAGAATGAAAAGCCTATCCAGAAGAAAGCTAATCAAGTTCGGGATAACGGGTGGGTTAGTAGGTGCTTTTACTACGAAAGGAAGTATGGCCAAAGCACTGCTGCCACCTACCCCTGCTGAAACAGAGGGTCCGTTTTATCCAGTCACACCACAGGACGATAAAGATTTTGATTTGACGCGCGTGCAAGGCCGCGATGGGGTGGCAAAGGGTAAATATATCATCGTTATGGGAAGTGTGTTGGATAGTCATGATCAGCCAGTATCTCAGGCTACCGTGGAAATCTGGCAGGCAAATGCCAAAGGACGTTACCGTCACCCGCGTGATCCCAATCCTGCGCCACTGGATCCAAATTTCCAGGGCTGGGCAATTGTGTTGACGAATGAGAATGGTGAGTTTCGTTTCAAAACAGTCATGCCAGGCTCGTATCCGGCATCACCAACTTGGGTGCGGCCACCTCATATTCATTTCAAAGTATCCAAAAAGGGCTACGCTGAATTGACTACCCAAATGTATTTTCCCGGAGAAGCACTGAATGAAACCGATTTGTTGCTCAACCAGAAAAAACCTTCAGAGCGTTTGTTGATGATAGCCAAAAAAAGAGGTCCATCAGAAACAGAAGCGCTGGATGTTTACGAGCACGCTATCGTGCTCAAACAAAAATCTTAAATTATATTTTTATTAAAACAAAAACATGACCACCAAACATTCCCAATTGCTCATTCTTGGTTCTGGCCCTGCAGGCTATACGGCCGCGATCTATGCTGCGCGCGCCAATCTTAATCCTGTTGTTATCACTGGGCTGGCACAAGGGGGGCAGCTCATGACGACTACTGATGTTGATAATTGGCCGGCTGATGTGCAAGGCGTTCAAGGCCCGGAATTGATGGAACGTTTCCAGAAACACGCGGAGCGTTTTCAAACCAAAATTATTTTCGATCATATTCATACGGCCAAACTCACGGAAAAACCCTTCGTCCTGATAGGTGATCAAGGTACTTATACCTGTGATGCATTGATTATCGCTACGGGTGCTTCAGCTAAATACCTGGGATTGCCTTCAGAAGAGACCTATATGGGCAAAGGTGTATCGGCGTGTGCGACCTGCGATGGCTTTTTCTATAAAGGCCAGGATGTCGCTGTAATCGGTGGCGGCAATACCGCAGTGGAAGAAGCCTTGTATCTTTCTCATATCGCTCGCCAAGTGACCGTGGTGCACCGGCGTGATAAATTTCGTTCAGAAAAAATTCTGATCGATAAACTGATGAACAAGGCGCAAACCGGTAATGTTAAGTTATCGCTCAATCACGTGCTGGATGAAATACTGGGTGATGAATCTGGTGTGACTGGCATTCGCATCAAAAATATTCATGATGGCACCACACGTACGCAGGATTTAAAAGGTGTCTTTATCGCCATTGGACATCAGCCCAATACCGATCTTTTTCAGGGGCAACTGCAAATGAAAAATGGCTATATCGTCACCCGCGGCGGCAATGAAGGTAATGCCACCGCCACCAGTATTGAAGGTGTATTTGCTGCGGGCGATGTGCAGGATCAGGTTTATCGCCAGGCGGTAACCAGTGCTGGCACCGGTTGTATGGCTGCGCTGGATGCGGAGAAATATCTTGATGGTTTAAAGTGAAGCAAGACAAAAAAGCATTTACTTCCGAAAAGACAAGTAACGAGGAGGAGATTGCCTTATTTCGTGAGGCGATGCAGGATGTCATCCCGCTTGCTCCCTCTAAGCAAATCGTTCATCGACAAAAGCTGCCGCTGCCGATACCTCGGCCTGCGGTGGAAACAGCTGCTAGCAAGGATACGCTGTCAGATCATATCTCACTCGAAATCCCGGAAGGTGGTGAGTGGTCTTATCTACGCCCTGGCTTATCGCGCCAGATGCTGCGCAAATTGCGGCGAGGCCACTGGAAAATTCAAGCTGAGCTGGATATGCATGGGATGACACGGGATGAAGCACGTTATGCTCTGGTAGCATTTCTCGATGAGTGCGGCAAGTATGGTGCTCGCTGTGTATGCGTCATTCATGGGCGAGGGTTGAGCTCGAAAAACGGTGAGCCTGTGCTGAAATCGAGGGTTGGCAGCTGGCTCGCACAACGTGATGATGTGCTGGCGTTTTGTCAGGCGAATCCTGAGCAGGGCGGCAGTGGTGCCGTACTGGTACTTCTTAAATTATCTGCTTAATGGGATGGAGTATTTTTGGCGGGCCAAGCGTATAGCCGCAATAATATCGCCGCCAAGGCAGCAAGTCCGCCTGCCACAAAGAACGCCAGCGAGGCACTATGTAACTGCCATAAGGAGCCGAACAGTACACCAGCAGGAATGGCCGCCAGTCCGACTGCCAGATAATACCAACCAAAGGCAGTGCCTCGTTCCAGAGGAGGAGCATAATCACTAATTAGGGCACGTTCAGCACCTTCACTCATACCAATAAACAGGCCGTAAAAAATACTGACCAGCCATAATTCGTTACCACTTGTCACCAGACCAAACAGTAGGAACGATACCGCAAACGCAACCCAACTGATCAATATCAAACTGCCTCGTCCATAGCGATCAGTCAACTGCCCACCGGCAGTCGAGGTCATGGCTTTAGCGAGGCTGATGGCAGACCAGATCAGCAACAACTCTACTACCCCCACGCCTAATTGATACCCTAACAATAAAATAAACGTTTCGGAGGCGCGCGCAAAGGTGAAGAGCGTCAGAACCAGCAGATACCGCCGTATTGGCAGAGATAATAATGACCAGCGTAAGGAAGGTAAAGGTGGCATGGTTTTGGATGTGGCATCTTTCTCATGTGCAATAGTGCGCTGGTTTTCTTCCTTGATACCCATACTCAGCAGCAGGACTGCAACAAAGCCCGGTACTGCAGACCATAAAATCACCTCGATCAGATCCAGCCCCGACCAGGCGAGTATGGCTGCCGCAGCGAGACTCCCTGCCACTGCTCCGCCATTATCCAGCGCGCGGTGAAATCCAAAGGCGTAACCGCGCATATGTGAAGGCGTAGCATCTACCACCAGCGCATCGCGCGGTGCGCTGCGTATCCCTTTACCCACACGATCGATGCTGCGCAGCAACAACACTACCGGCCAGGAAACAGCCAAACCCAGCAGCGGGCGGGCAATGTTGGACAGTGTATAGCCCATTAATGTCAATTTCTTGCGGCGGCCACCCATGATGTCAGAATGCCGCCCTGACCAGAGCTTCAGAAGACTGGCCAACGCATCGGCAATGCCTTCGATCAAACCCAATGCCACCGGCCCAGCCGCTAGGACGGATGCCAGCAAAATCGGAATAAGCGGCACGACGATATCAGATGCAAAATCATTGAAAAAACTGACCAGACCAAGTACAACGACGGTACGCGGTAATTTTTTTTGTGCTGCAGTGGTATGCTCAGGAAACGGTTTCTGTTTATCCATTCCTACATAATAGCGTAAAATGTAAGCTTAGCCCTGGTAGCTCAGTGGATAGAGCGACCCCCTCCTAAGGGGTAGGTCGGACGTTCGATTCGTCTCTAGGGCGCCAATAAAATCAGGTGATTAGCAGAAATGCTAGGTCTCTTTTTTTCTGGGGCTACACAACTTTAAACAAAAACGATTTTTTTAGTATTCACGTCAGGTATTGCTATATGACTACCCAAAGTCAGTCGAACAAGTCCATCAGCTGGCTTCGGTGAGTAACGGTCACTAAGACCAGGGAAATGTACATGGCACACAAGGGAAAATCGAGCGCTGGAGAGTTGCTCGGAGCTACTGTGATTGGAACTCTAGCGCTTATTGCGTCAATTCCTGTCGAAGCATGGGTTGTCATAGGTATGACTGTTGTCGCCTATATCACCTATCGCTACAACAAGAAGTCACCAGATAGCGAGCAAGTAGCGCAAGCACTTCCGTTTCATGCTCCATATCAAGTCCCAGAAACGCAAAAGTTCATTGACGAAGACGACCCTGTTAGCGTTTACCGCCCCCAATCATCGGAAACGGAGGAATACCGTATCCCGCAAGCACCCACAGGGCTTGGAAATGCGATGTGGGTGGGACCGGGACAACCAATCAACGTGGCAGGTTTCTCATTGCCCGATGGCATGATTTATGTTGGTTCACAGCTCAAGACGCCTGACGGCAAAAATGATCCTTGTCTTATTGATCCAACCCAGAACGTCAGCAAGCATGGCGATTACACCGAGCAAGCAATGAGCTACTGGCCCAGCTACTCGGGAATTTCAAGTGAGGCACGATGCGCCTATCTGAAATGGCTGGCTGGTGGCCGACAAGACCCGAGCGCCGACATCGGCTATGTATTCTTATTTTTTTATGGACTTGAGCGCCGGGCTGTGCTGGATGCCGCCAGTGATCCAACCGTGCAAGGAGACTGGCCTCCAATCGCAGCAGAGCTCCGGCGGTTGCTAAGTATCTACGGCGAGAAATCCTCTTCGTTTCGACGCTATGCGAGCGAGCTACTGAATTGGGTTTCCCTTGCTGATCATCCCGCAAAACTCTACCAGCAGGAAGAGGTTCCGAGCTTTCCTCGCAGCTATGAGCTGCCTCTGTACATTCGACTGGCACTGGGACAAACGGCTGTAGACGAGGTTCCAGTTCCAGCCCACCTGGCACTAGCCTGGGCTAAGTTGGAGCCGGGAATAACTCTACGAACACCCGCCACCCGATGTGCTGAACAGTTCGACATTCTCTTCACACAGAAGTACACCCAGTTCTTTGGCGCAGGTATAGCTTTGCCTCGAAACCGCACCAAGCTCAAGCTCGTTTACCGGCCAGCGTCTTCTGGGTTCAGGGGCTACAGCGAGCCCACTCTGACCTTCGGTAATGTTCCTGACGTCACGGTTCTCACGGTCCCTCTCAAGAAGATCCAAGAGCTCGTGGAAACAGCCACTAAAGAGCTTGAGCCTTACAGTCGTTACGTTGGCAAGAATGCCAGTAATAAAGATGCACTGGAAGGCTTGCTGGTATTGCCAGCAACTTTGTGGCCTTGGAAGGTCCAACAAGCTCTTGCCCAGATCAAGGCGCGCATGGTTGACGGCATAGTAACCATGCCCTTCCAGGAGCTTTTGAATTCGTTAGGCGCCCAAGCCAGTTTTACAAAGGACAAGACCTTAGCACTAGCCCGTGCGCTGGAGTCCATGAACATTGGCATCGAGCCTGATGTGCTGGGAGGAGCAAAGATTCCAAAGTCAGATGAACGCATCGTACTGTTCGCAGTTCTACCAGAGGAAACCGCATCTAGGGCTACTCCCGCATACCAAGCTGCGATGTTAACGCTGCAGCTAGCCTCTACGGTAGCTAGCGTGGATAGTGAATTCCACGTCAAGGAAATAAACCATCTTCGCGAGCAGGTTCAAACTTGGACTCACCTTACGCCCAACCACCTGTGCCGACTACTTGCCCACTTACAGTTACTGATGATCTCCCCTGTTTCCCTCGCCTCTCTCAAGAAGAAGCTCGAGCCCTTAGAGGTATCCACTAAAGAAACTATTGCTACCTTTATGGCTACGGTGGCCCAGGCAGACGGGATCGTTTCCCCAGATGAGGTCAAGATACTCGAGAAAGCTTACAAGGCTTTGGGCGTTGAGCCAAAGAAGGTATTTTCTGACGTTCACGCGGCAGCAGCAGATGCCAAATTGCATGAAACAGATCGGACGAACACTGGCGGATTCAGGCTTGATCCCGCACGCATTGCCGCACTCCAGCAAGACACTGAAAAAGTCTCGGCCTTGCTGTCTAATATCTTCAAGGAAGAGGAATCTTCGACGATGCACGGAGTGGAACCAGAACCTGTAACACAAACCGAGGACGAAACATTTTCGAATGCTATCATGGGGCTGGACGAACCGCTCACCGCCTTAGCGCGTATGCTATTGTCGCGACCACAGTGGAGTCGACAGGAACTGCTTGATGTTGCAGCGGATCTAGATTTAATGCTAGATGGCGCACTTGAACGAATCAATGAAGTTTCATATGATACCTACGATATGCCCTTTACCGAGGGCGAGAACCCGGTTGAGGTCAACACTGATATTCTGGAGAAACTGGAAGCATGAGCACTATTCGCCCCAAGGATCGCGATGCGGTCATCCAATCTTTACGTGCTGGCGTTGTCCCTCGTTCGGGACAGCATCTCATCCAAGTTGGCCGAGCACAGGAAATTAAAGCTTTAGTAACAGACATCGACCGCATTGCAGGCGGCAGTTCTGAAGGTAGCTCTGGGTTTCGCGTGGTTATCGGGGAGTACGGCTCGGGTAAGACATTCTTCCTGAATCTGATCAGGGCGGTAGCCATGGAGAAGAAGCTGGTCGTTGCCAGCGCAGACCTTAACCCTGACCGACGTCTTCATGCCAGCGGCGGACAGGCTCGCTCACTGTATGCAGAGTTGATGCGCAACCTTTCCACCCGAAGCAAGCCCGAAGGTGGCGCTATGGGTGGCATCGTCGAGAAGTTTATCGCTACGGCGAAATCGGAAGCAAAGACTGTAGGACAAACCACTGAAACAGTCATCCGCGGGAAACTGGTTCACCTCACTGGGTTGGTCAACGGATATGACTTTGCTGACGTCATCGCAGCCTACTACCGCGGATTCGAAGAGGGTAACGAAGCGTTGAAATCAGATGCGATTCGATGGTTGCGGGGTGAATTTTCCACTAAAACAGATGCGAAACAGGCCCTAGGCGTACGAACAATCGTAGACGATGCGGCGGTGTATGATCAACTTAAGCTGATGGCACGTTTCGTTCGCTTGGCAGGCTATGCCGGCTTGCTGGTAAGTCTCGATGAGCTCGTCAACCTATACAAGTTGGCCAACGCACAGGCTCGCAACGCCAATTACGAGCAGATTCTTCGTATCCTCAACGACTCACTCCAGGGTACTGCCGTTGGCTTGGGCTTCGTACTCGGGGGAACACCTGAATTCCTACTAGACCGGCGCCGTGGTCTATATAGCTACCCAGCACTGCAAAGCCGTCTTGCGCAAAACACATTCGCTGTAGGCGGCTTGGTGGACTTCAGCGGTCCGGTCATTCAATTGTCCAGTTTGACCCCAGAGGACTTCTATGTTCTTTTACAGAAGATTCGCCATGTGTATGCTGCCGGCGACGTGACCCGACATCTCCTACCTGACCAGGGTATCTTCGGCTTCATGGAGCACTGCTCGAAACGTATCGGGGATACTTACTTCAGAACGCCTCGCACCACCATTACGGCCTTCATCAATCTCTTGGCTGTGCTTGAGCAGAACGCCGGAACAACGTGGCAAGACTTGCTGGGTAGCATCGAAGTTGTCGCAGACAATGGCGCCACTGATGATCAGCTAGTCGAATCTGAAGGGGATGAGGAATTCGCCTCTTTCAAGCTGTAAGCTCGAATTTGCAGGAATGACAGCATCAGTACTCAGCTCTTCATTCGCTTTGCTTGATGAGCGTATCCAGCGCTTTATCTGGGCTGAAGGGTGGGAGTCACTGCGTGATGCTCAAGAGGCGGCGATCCCGCTCATCCTTCCTGCGGAACGCGACGTCATCGTGGCTGCGGCTACAGCAGCAGGGAAGACCGAAGCTGCATTCCTGCCGGCACTTACTTACCTCCTGCAAGCAGAGGAGCATAGACTTATCGTCTACATCAGTCCGCTTAAGGCGCTCATCAATGACCAGTTCGGCCGCTTGGAGCAACTGTGCGAGCAGCTTGAGATTCCAGTCTGGCCCTGGCACGGTGATATTTCATCATCCAGCAAGACACGTTTTCTGACCAAGCACCAAGGTGTTTTGCTCATTACGCCTGAGTCACTGGAAGCATTACTGTGCAACCGCGGCACAGCGGTCAGTGCGGTCTTTGGGCAGACAGCATTTTTCGTGGTGGATGAGCTTCACGCCTTTATCGGCAGCGAGCGCGGCAAGCAGCTTCAGTCTTTGATGCACCGTATCGAAATAGCTATCAATCGACGCGTACCTCGTATCGGACTGTCCGCCACGCTGGGTGATATGCGCCTAGCTGCGGACTTCCTTCGCCCAGGTTTTGGAGAGCGCGTGGTGCTTGTGGAGTCGAAATCCTCTAGCGCGGAACTCAAAATTCTCGTCAAAGGCTACGAAGAGCCTTCCGTACTGGAAGATGAAGGAGAAGACATCGAACCGACGACGCCTGGTCTCATTGCTGCGCATCTCTTCAAGGTGTTGCGAGGTTCAAACAATCTCGTTTTCCCTAACTTACGGCGCGAAGTTGAGCGCTACACACACCTGCTCAACGAGATGTGCCTACAGCAGCGGGTCCCCAACGAGTTCTGGCCGCACCATGGCAGCCTTTCGAAAGAGATTCGCGCAGAGACCGAAGCTGCCCTCAAGCAGAAGGAGCAGCCGGCTTCGGCCATCTGCACCAACACGCTGGAGCTCGGTATCGATATTGGGGCAGTCAAGAGCGTCGTGCAGATTGGGTCACCTCCCCAGGTAGCCAGTTTGCGGCAACGACTGGGGCGCTCCGGCCGCCGTAAAGGAGAGCCTGCCATTTTGAGGGGCTACTGCATCGAAAGTGCCCTTGATCCCCGGTCCTCGCTGAGCAGTGCGCTTCGACTAGATACGGTGCAGATGACGGCGATGATTTCGCTACTGCTGCAAGGTTGGTACGAACCACCCCTTTCGAAGGGAATGCACCTGTCCACGCTGGTACAGCAAGTGCTTTCAGTTATCGCTCAGTACGGCGGGGCAACCATCGGCCAGTTATACTCCACCCTCTGTGCGCAAGACACGCCCTTTCAGGGGCTCTCCAAGGAGGAATTCGCCCAGCTTGTCCGGCACCTTGGAAGCAAAGAACTGTTGATCCAGGATTCGACTAGCCTTTTGCTGCATGGCCGGCTCGGAGAGAAGATTGTAAACCACTATTCCTTCTACGCAGCCTTCGCCACGGATGAGGAATTTCGCATCGTCAGCTTGGGACAGACGTTGGGTACTTTGCCTGTATCCCAGATACTCACCCCAGGCCAGCGCATTCTCTTCGCTGGCAAAACCTGGTTGATCGAGGATGTCGATGAACCCCAGAAAACGATTTTTGTGGTGCATGCACATGGTGGCGTGCCGCCGTCGTTCTCGGGCGGAGGCGGGCGAATCCATACTCGAGTGCGCCAAGAGATGCGTCGACTACTGGAGTTGAGTGAGTTGCCTCCCTTTCTCGATGAGATTGTCGATGAGATTGCCAAACGATTCCTGGCAGAAGGGCGCAAATACTACGCTGATCGAGAGCTGTCGGCCGAATACGTAATCGACCAGGGACGAGAAATCATGCTGCTCACATGGCTGGGCGACTCCGCCAACGAGGCTATTGCGGCCTTGCTAGCCCGCCGGGGCTTTATAGCCAATCCGGCTGGTCCCGGCGTAGAGGTGCGCAAGGGCGAGCATACGGTCGGCAAGGTGCTAGAAGCGCTCAGAGACGCAGCCGTGGATAAGCCTCCGCCCTTGGATATGCTACTTAAAGACGCAAAAAACCTTCAACGCGAAAAGTGGGACTGGGCCCTTCCAAACGACTTGCTGCACAAAACCTACGCCAGCCATTACCTGAATATAGAGGAGGCGTTGGAGTGGGCGAAAAGTGTTGTGGGAAGGTAACATGTCTCGGCAAACAAGCAGCGCTGTAATAATTCAGAATTAGAGCACATCAGAGATCTTCTTACTGAAAAAAGGATGGGAAGGAGAAAATTGCTGGAAAAGAAGGCGTTATGTCATCGGCAATGTAAAGCTGACCCATTAACGGTAATTTAAAATTGACCCATATCCAAAATTGACGCTTTTGATGCTTCTAAAGGCGGTGTAAATTCAATGTTAATCAGGAGTTATTTGTGGAAATTCATGCGCTACACCGCCAAGGTCATAGTATTCGCCAAATTGCAAAAACCTTAGATATCGTCGTCGCGAATATAAAATTAATTAAGAAAAAAGGTGTCAGTCATTGCATAGTGCATGAAGTGCATTTATGATGCGTAGCCATAAAATGAATATGGAGAAGAATGGTTTTATGGCACGTCCGATCAGACTGGAATTTTCGAATGGTTTATACCATGTCATGTCAAGGGGGAACGGTGGAGAAGCTATTTTTAATGAAGATGAGGATAAGCAGCAGTTTCTTGATTTATTAGCAGAGCTGATAACACGCTATGAAGCAATATGTTATGCCTACTGCCTGATGGATAATCACTATCATCTTTTGCTAGAAACGCCCAAGGCAAATCTATCTCAAATAATGCGAGGACTAAACGGGCGTTATACAAGATTTTTCAACAAAACGCGTCAACGAATGGGGCATGTGTTTCAGGGTCGCTATAAAGCAATTATTGTGCAAAAGGATAACTACTTACTTGAACTGTCGCGCTATATCATCCTCAATCCAGTGCGTGCCGGCATAATTGATGTTCCAGAAAACTATAGCTGGTCCAGCTATAGTGCAACCATAGGTCGGTATGCATGTCCTGACTGGCTTGCTGCTGATAATTTACTCAGTTTGTTCGATCATCGAAGAAAAGAGGCCATTCGCTTATACAAGGTGTATGTCAGCCAGGGTATTGATCAGCCTTTCTCAGGAAAGGTATTACAACAAACCTATTTAGGCGATAATGCTTTTATTGGTGAGGTACAAAAACATATTAGTTTGAAACAAAGTGATAGTATTCATATTACCAAGCGATCGAAGAAATCGCCCAAGAAACTAATGGATGAAATTGTTGCCAGCATTACTGATAGAGGAGAGGCAATGAATGCGATATACAAAACGGGACATTACACAATGTTTGAAATTGCAGCGTATTTTAATGTTCATTACAGTACTGTTAGTCGGTTAATTCGTTCATTTTGCAAGATGCAATGACTGACACCTTCTTTAAGATGAGCATCAAAATATAAGCGTAGTATTACACCAATGAAAACTCCCAAAAGAATTGAACCACTGATCCAGGATGGCTTTGTCGATGAGGTTATCCGTCAATTAATGAGTGGCAAAGAGGCCTCGGTTTACGTAGTTCGCTGCGGAGAAGAGATACGTTGCGCTAAAGTATACAAAGAAGCCAACAAACGCAGTTTTCGCCAAAGTACGGATTACACCGAAGGCCGCAAAGTAAAAAACAGCCGTCGTGCACGAGCCATGGAAAAAGGCACTAGATATGGACGCAAAGCACAGGAAGAATCCTGGCAAAACGCCGAGGTGGATACCTTGTACCGACTCGCTGCAGCTGGTGTGCGTGTGCCAAAGCCGTATAACTTCCATGAGGGTGTGCTACTGATGGATCTGGTGACTGACAGCAATGGCAATGCAGCCCCGCGGCTCAACGATCTTGTGCTTACTGCAGAATTATCTCGTGAATACCACCGCATATTAGTTACGCAGGTAGTACGCATGCTCTGCGCCGGGATCATTCACGGTGATCTGTCTGAATACAACGTGCTGGTCGACAGCGCAGGGCCTGTTATAATCGATCTGCCTCAGGCTATCGACGCCGCCGCCAATAACCAAGCCTGTAAAATGCTGCTACGGGATGTTGAAAACCTGGCTATTTACTTCGGTCAATTTGCGTCTGAATTGCTAGCTACCAGTTATGGTATGGAAATATGGTCACTCTATCAGAGCGGCCAGCTACATCCGGAAAGCGTTTTGACTGGGTGCTTCGAACGTATTGAGAAACCAGTCAACATTAAAAGCGTCCTGCGTGAAATCAATGACACACTTAAGGAAGAAGAAGCACGGAAACTTTATCGTACTTTACATTCACATTAATGACGTGCTGACTAATATTTGTTGAACGCTCTTCTTCAGAAATTATAGGAAAATGGGGGACAAACCACGGTTTTCTATTAGAGAGATGTTTAGTCCCACGATGTGCTGGAAAGGGTCAACGTTAAATCGTTCTGGCTCTTTTGTCCATATTTTGCAAATGTATTCGTAAGGCGTGAGGCCCTTGAGGGTTTTCAGCCGTCTGGCGAAGTTATATGCCATCACAAAAGTATGTAGGTGGGCCTTCAACTGGTCATGTGAATCATAGTAATAGCGTTTCACAGTCGCTTCTTTGATTGTTCTATTCATGCGCTCGACGCAGAGTTTTATCCCCTGGCTGGATAAGGTGGTCAAAGGAGCGCATCTACTCGGTCATGCAAAAACTTTGTGACAGAACCCATTCATCACACCTGGCTGAACTGCTCGCGCAGGTTTTTGACAGCATCGGGTTCGCCACGGACCAGGAAGAAGGCGCCCTCACTGTCTGCGCGCTCCTCCAGCACCTGACAGCTCGCGTAAATTCCCCCACGCAATTGCTGTGCCGACCAAGGAAGAAAAAGCTCGGCCTCAACCAGATCCTGCTGGAAAAACGCGACGATCTTCTGGCGTAGCTTCGCTACCTCATCAGGTCGGCGTGCGCTCATCACGACGCAATCCGGATACTGTGTCTGCAAGGCCGCTTCGTGTTCAGCCTGCGCCATTGCATCACCGATGTGGTCGATCTTGTTGAAAACGCGGATGCGCGGCACGATATTTGCTCCGATCTCCTCAAGCACTTTATCGGTGACCTCAAGCTGGCGTTCAAACCCGGGATCGCTTGCATCAATGACGTGGAGCAGCAGCGATGCATCAAGCGCTTCGTCCAGCGTTGACTTGAACGAGGCGACGAGTCCGTGGGGCAGGTTCTTGATGAACCCGACCGTGTCACTGACAAGCACGCGTGGCACGCTCTCCGGGTAGAGGGTCCGCACCGTGGTATCAAGCGTAGCGAAGAGTTTATTCGCAACCAGCACCTCGCTTCCCGTGAGCGCCCGCATCAGGGTAGACTTGCCGGCGTTCGTATAGCCGACGAGTGCCACGCCAGCGAGCCTCTGACGCTCTTGCCGCCGTGCGCGTTGCGTCTTGCGCTCGACATCCATCGCGACAATTTCCTGTTGAAGCTCGGCGATACGGTCACGGATCTTGCGTCGGTCCAACTCAGTGTGCGACTCGCCGCCCCCCCGGCCACCGACGCCGCTGCGCTGCCGCCCTTGCGGACCCGCAAGCTTCGCCGCCTCGCGTAGGCGCGGCGCCATGTAGCCGAGGCGTGCGATCTCCACCTGGGCGCGCGCAGCGCGAGAGCGGGCGTTGCGGTGAAAAATTTCGAGGATAACCATAGTGCGGTCCATCACCTCGCAGCCGACCTCCTTTTCAAGGTTGCGCGCCTGCGAGGGTGAGATCTCGTGATCGACCAGGATAGCATCGATGATCCGGCTATCAAGGTTGGCGGCTGTTTCCTCGAACTCGGCGGACTCGGATTCGTTGTTGACGAAGCAGCGTATTTCCTGCCGCTTGCCGGTGCCAAGGTAAGCCGTCGTGTCGAAACTGGCGCGCTTCTGCACGAACGTGCTGACGACCTCGTATCCCAGTGTTTTTGCGAGCTCGCGTAGCTCGCTCAGTGACGCCTCGAACTCAACATCGCTCACGCCCGGCAGTTGAACGGCCGCCACGACAGCGTACCTGGATTTTTCTTTGGCTTCTATTTGCATTTGGAGACAGTATCTTTTGAGTGGGTGAAATCAGATAGTACCTGAATTGACCATAATAAGTAGTACCGTGAGCAATCCTTAATCAACACATCGTCTAACTCCTCAAATAGCAAAATCAGAGTCACCTGTTAGAACAAGCTTTCACGCGGCAATGAACTAGATCACATTGAACAGGCTTCATGGGTGTTATTCCTCAAATATCTTGAGGAGTTAGAGCGGCCCGTCCACTGAATCAGACCCAGTTCTGAATACTTCAATCTTCTCTGGCTTGAACTTGACCGGCGCCAGCATTCCCTTGCGTGCCCGGTGTGACACGAACGGTTGCAGTTCTCCCCATTTCAGTACCCATTGCGACGACTTGCTACCCCTGCCTGTTCCCCTGATCAGGAGTGATGAACCTTCCGGGAGCACCACTGTGGCAATCAACGTCTCACCCGCATTCAGTCCGAGAATGATGACGCCCTTACCACCCGACAATTCCTTCATTTCGCTGACCGGGAATGACAGCAGCTTGCCATTGCTGCCAAGTGCCACGATCAGAGCACCGCTGGCGACATTCGCTGGTTGCAGCACGCTATCCTCTTTGTTCAGCGTCATGAAGGCCTTGCCAGCCCTCTGGCGTGATACCAGGTCTTTTAGCGTGGCAATAAAGCCATAGCCACCGGATGAGCTGAACAGATATTTGGTATCCGGTGCTGCGGTGCACATAACGGCCGCTTTTACCTTGGGGAGCATGTCCAGCAAGGAAGTTAACGGCACACCGTCGCTACGCCCTCCAGGAATATCAGTCGTGGACAGGCTATAGGCACGTCCCCTACTGTCCAGCACGACAAGCGGATAAGTCGTGCGCGTTTGCCCAATAGCCAGTAATTGGTCGCCATCCTTAAACGAGAGTGCGCCCATGTCCACTTCATGGCCAGTGCGCTGACGTATCCAGCCGTTTTTCGACAGGATGACAGTGCAGGGCTCATCCGACACGGATACCGCCTTGGCAACTACACGCTCCGCAGCTTCAATCAGTGTGCGGCGGTCGTCGCCAAATTTCTTCACGTCAGCCTCGATCTCGCTGATAATCAAGTTGCGCATTGCAGTTTCATTGCTCAGCACGATCCTCAGCCCTTCTTCTTCTGTTTTCAGCTCATTCATTTCATTCTCGATGCGGATGGCCTCCAGGCGGGCCAACTGACGCAATCGAATTTCCAGAATATCGTCTGCCTGAATGACAGAAATCCCGAACTGCAACATCAGGTCGGCCTTGGGATCTTCCGCTTCACGAATGACTCTGATGACTTCATCAATATTCAGCAGTACCGCCCTGCGGCCTTCAAGGATGTGCAGGCGCTTTTGCACCTGATCAAGCCTTGTCTGACTGCGACGGGAAACCGTAGTGGTACGGAACCGCACCCATTCGGCAAGTAATTCCAGGATGTTCTTCTGATTCGGTCTGCCATCCAGTCCGATGGCGACCATATTGGCCGGTACCGTGGACTCCAGGCTGGTATGCGCGAGCAGCAGGGCGATGAACTGCTCCTGCGGCATACGCGAAGAACGCGGTTCCAGAACAATACGCACGGAAGCATCTTTGCCGGACTCATCGCGCACCGTTTCCAGTGCCTCGAGGAACAATTGCTTCATCTGTTTCTGCTCTATCGACAAATCTTTCTTACCCGTTTTTACCTGCGGATCGGCGTATTCGCCAATCTCTTCCAGCACTTTCTTGACTGAGACCCCCGGCGGCAATTCATGCACCACCATACGCCACTGGCCGCGCGCTTGCTGCTCTATGGTCCAGCGTGCACGCACACGGAAGATACCCCGACCCGTCGCATAGGCTTCCCGTACATCCCTGGTACTGGAAATCAGTTGGCCACCGCCTGGGAAATCCGGCCCCTGGATGTGCTGCAATACGTCATTAATGCCAAGCGACGGGTTATGTATCAGCGCAATGGCAGCATTGCCCACCTCACGCAGGTTGTGCGGCAGGCATTCCGTGGCCATGCCGACTGCGATGCCAGATGCACCATTCAACAACAGGAAGGGGAGACGTGCTGGCAGATCCACTGGCTCCTGCTCTGAACCGTCGTAATTGGGGCGGAAATCCACTGTCCCCGCGTCTACTTCGGACAGCAGTAGTTCAGCATACTTGGTGAGCCTCACTTCGGTATACCGCATGGCTGCAGGGGAGTCGCCGTCACGCGAGCCAAAGTTACCCTGGCCATCAACCAGGGGATAGCGCAACACAAAGTCCTGTGCCATGCGCACCATCGCTTCATAGGAAGCTGAATCACCATGTGGATGGTATTTGCCAATCACATCACCGACCACGCGGGCCGATTTAACCGGCTTTGACCCTTGGGTTAAACCCAGGCGGTACATGGCGTAAAGAATGCGGCGCTGTACCGGCTTCTCGCCATCCGACACGGAAGGCAGCGCCCGTCCCTTGACCACGCTGATGGCATAGCGCAGGTAAACCTGATGCGTGTATTCGGCAAGGTCGAAGCTGCCATCGTCGTCGCTATCGCCTTGAGAAGACGCGGGCGGTGCGGGCGGAGGCGGTCCTGCTTTTTGCAGTATTTCTTGAGCCGGCAAGGGGGAGTCCAGAACGTCAAACAGATCCATGTTCTTCATTTTTCTTTAAATATCCGCTTCAACTTCGTTGCCATGTGTAGTAATCAATTCCTTGCGCTCGCTGGCATGTGATTTACCCATCAGGGTGTCGAAGGTCTGAACCGCCTCTGCCACATCGCCAATACTAATCTTCACCAGCCGGCGCGTGTCCGGGCATAATGTGGTTTCCCAAAGCTGAACAGCATCCATTTCCCCCAGACCCTTGAAGCGGGAAATGGTCCAGCTGCCTTCTTTAATACCTTCCTGGCGCAGGCGTGCTTCAAGTATGTCCAACTCCACCTGGTCCAGGGCGTACAGCTTGCGTAGCGGTTTGCTTTTGCCTTGTGCCGGCACATCCACCCGGAACAACGGTGGTTTGGCAATATAGACATACCCATGCTGAATAATCTTGGGGAAGTGCCGGAAGAACAGGGTAAGCAGCAACGCCTGGATATGGCTACCATCATCATCGGCGTCGGACAGAATGATGATCTTACCATAGCGCAAGGTGCCCATATCCACATCGCTATCAAGCTTGTGCGGATCAATAGCCAGCGATACAGCGATATTGTGGATCTCCTGGTTAGCAAGTATCTGCGACTGCTCCACTTCCCAGCTGTTCATGCCTTTGCCGCGCAACGGCAGGATAGCCTGAGTCTCTTTGTCACGTCCCGCCTTGGCCGAACCACCGGCGGAATCCCCTTCCACCAGGAACAGTTCGGCGTTAGGGCCGGTCAATTCGGAATCGGTGAGTTTGCCTGGCATCACCGCCACGCCGGAACCTTTTCTGCGCTCGACGGTTTTGGCGGTCTTGCCGCGGTCGATGGCGTTCTTGATAGCCTGCTCGGCAATCTTCGTCGCTTCTGCCACATGCTCGTTGAGCCACAAATCCAGCGCGTCCTTCATGGCTGCCCCCACCAGCTTGACTGCCTCGCGCGAGGACAACTTTTCCTTGGTCTGGCCAGAGAAGCTCGGATCAACCATCTGGACTGCCAGGACGAAGCGTAGCTTGGCCCACACATCCTCGGCCGCCAGCTTTACGTTGCGCTGCATCAGGCCATGCTGTTCTGCAAAAGTACGCACGCTGTTGAATACCACATCACGCAAGCCGGCCTCGTGCGTCCCACCTCCTAGCGTCGGGATCAGGTTGACATAGGACTCTCCTCCACCTGAACCTTCAACCCATGCCAGCGCCCATTGCGCTCCCTCACCGTTAGAGAAGGTTTCGTTAGCGGCCAGATACTTTTTACCGCAGAAGGCAGGCGCGATCGGCTCATCCGCGGCAATCATCTGATCGAGGTACTGCGCGATTCCCTCGCTAAAATGCCATTCCTTGACATCGAAGCCAGTGGCGGTTTCGATGTTGAGCAGCACTTTAACGCCTGGCAGCAGCATCGCCTTGGCACGTAACAAGTGCTCCAACTCTCCCCGATGAAGGGAGGGGGAATCGAAATACTTTGCATTAGGCCAGATGCGCAGTACCGTCCCGGTGTTACGTGCGCCACAATGGCCGATCACGGTTAACGGCTCGATGACTTCACCCTCGGCAAAGACGATGCGGTGCTGCTTACCTTCGCGTTTGACTTCAACTTCCAGACGGGAGGAGAGCGCATTAGTCACTGAAACGCCAACACCGTGCAGGCCGCCGGTGAATTTATAACTGCTGTCCGCCTCACCTTTGGCAAACTTACCGCCGGAATGAATCACCTGGAACACGACCTGTATGGTCGGGACTTTTTCTTCCGGATGCAGGCCGACCGGAATGCCGCGCCCATCATCTGCGACGGCGACTGAACCATCCCGGTAAAGGGTTACTTCGATATTTTTGGCATACCCTGCCATCGCCTCGTCAACAGCGTTGTCGATGGCTTCCACCACCATGTGCGTCGGGTCGGTGGTGCGGGTGTACATGCCCGGTCGCAACTGGATAGGCTCCAGCTTGCGCAGGACTCGGATTGAGGATTCGTCGTAAGTTTGTTTTGCCATGGTTGCCAGGTTGGTTTGAGCGCGGGTTACGCTCCGATATTTTCCCACAAAAATCCATGAACTTAGTGCGCCCACAGAGTCGCGCATAGTCTGCCCCATGTTTTAGCAGGGAATCAGGATTGAGCGGGGTCTGAGTGAGTGAACGGACAAGTCAATAAAAATCAGTGATGCATGAGGTCAGAAACGGATTTTTCCTTTGCATAGCTAGTTATCAGCGCAGCCATCGTCAAAGTCTGCGTCACACGATTTTCCATCGACCAGCCAGCAATTTAGCACGTGTATAAATCTTGGATTGCGGCTAAACACATTCTTCGCGATTGATACTGATATCTTGTGTGTAAAATCTGAATAGTTTTGGGATAACTCGAACAAAAATTAATTCCTTAATTTTATCCCCAAATTATCCCAGTAAAATTCTTATTTTATACAAGACAAAAAATCTACTCAAGCAGTTGATAGTTAATACTTTTTTAGAGATATACCGGAATTGACCAACTTTTAGCTACTATTATTATGGTTTATTAGATGAAGTTAATAAAAGCGAACAAGGATCTTTTTCCCTGTCTTACATTTCAGGGAAATGTCTGGATAAGGTTGGGTAGCGTTTCTTCATTTAGGCCTGACTGATTGAAAACAAATTCAGACTGGTGCCCCGAATGCTAATATCAGGGCAGTGATTTGCTTCATTTACGATATTATTCCACTGGTAAATATTGATTAAATGTAGAGAACAAGTAAACTGCCCCAAAATGAGTTGCTACGTCCCTTAGTTCAAATGATGTCTCGTCTTACCCCCGAACAAATTCTCCATGACGTTTTCGGTTACTCAGTCTTTCGAGGTGAGCAACAAGACATTGTCGAGCATGTTGCTAGAGGAGGAGATGCACTGGTACTGATGCCGACCGGGGGAGGCAAGTCTTTGTGCTATCAGCTACCTGCCTTGCTGCGACCGGGTGTAGGCATCGTGGTGTCACCACTAATCGCGTTGAGGCAGGATCAGGTAGAAACGCTTAATCAGCTTGGTATGCAAGCCGAATTTCTGAATTTCAGTCTCGATGCCGGGGCAGCGCGGGAAGTGATCAACCGTTTTACTGCATGGCGAACTCAAGCTGCTGTATGTCGCACCTGAGCGGTTGTTGACAGAAGGTTTCCTAAGTCTGTTAGAACGCCTGCAGGCACGCGCTAGTCTAGCGCTGTTTGCCATTGACGAGGCTCATTGCGTTTCGCAATGGGGGCATGATTTCCGTCCGGAATATCGGGGGCTGACAGTATTGCACCAACGCTTTCCTGCTGTGCCGCGCATCGCGTTGACGGCGACCGCCGATGCGCCAACACGGGCAGAAATTGTCGAGCGTCTGGCGCTGGAAAATGCGCGGCAGTTTATTGCAAGTTTTGACCGTCCCGATATCTGCTATCGCGTTGCAATCAAAAGCAATCCACGCCAGCAACTGCAAGCCTTTCTCGAAGCCGAGCACGCCAACGATGCGGGTATCGTCTATTGCCTATCGCGCAAAAAGGTGGAGGAAACAGCAGCCTGGCTAAAAGCGCGTGGCTGGGATGTATTGCCCTATCATGCCAGGCTTGACAATGCAACGCGCAACCAGCATCAACGCAGATTCCTGCGTGAGGAGGGGGTTTATCATGGTGGCTACCGCGTGGCCTTTGGCATGGGTATAGATAAGCCTAACGTGCGCTTTGTGGCGCACCTCGATTTACCTAAGAAGCTGTTTGGAAACTCCTGCTCTAGGTTAATCGCCTCGACATAATACGGGTCATAGCGATGTAAATCCAAG